>NZ_WTVE01000027.1:0-239153 GCF_022496685.1 Pseudomonas sp. B707
ACGATGAGCGTTAGCTCGAGTACCGCTTTTGATCGCAGGGCCCGTCGGCAGGCTGAGTGGAGGGATTGATCCGGGGGTGGGAGCGCAGCGACCGTTTGGCGAAGCCAAACACATCGAGAGGAGGTGCAGCGAAGCAAACCGTAGGCGATGCCCCCGGATCAATCCCGGAGCGAAGGAACCCGAGCCACAGCGAGGGCCGTACGTCAGGGTTGAAGCCTTTTGGGTTACCTTTTCGGCGTTTGGAAAAGGTGACTCGCCGTAAGGGCGAAACCGCCAGCGGCAGCTCCCGAAGCAACGGATATGCCCCCAAAATAAAAACCGCAGACAATAAAAAGGCGCCCGAAGGCGCCTTTTCACTTACCAGCCGTCAGGCCATTTCTGCAGTGGTCTCGAAGTCAAACGTCAACTCACCATCCTTGATGTCGATGTGAACCACACCACCATGCTCGGCCAGCTCGCCAAACAGAATCTCCTCCGCCAGCGGACGCTTGATCTTGTCCTGGATCAGACGCGCCATCGGACGAGCGCCCATGGCCGAATCGTAACCACCGGCCGCCAGCCAGCTGCGCGCCGCATCGGTAACTTCCAGAAGCACACGCTTGTCTTCCAGCTGCGCCTGAAGTTCGGTGAGGAACTTGTCCACCACACTTTTGATGACCTCATGACTGAGGCGACCAAACTGAATGATGGTATCCAGACGGTTGCGGAATTCCGGCGTAAAGCTCTTCTTGATCACTTCCATCGCATCAGACGAGTGGTCCTGATGGGTGAAACCGATCGAAGCACGTGCCGCCGTCTCAGCACCGGCGTTGGTGGTCATGATCACGATCACATTGCGGAAATCCGCCTTGCGCCCGTTGTTGTCGGTCAGCGTACCGTGGTCCATCACCTGCAGCAGCAGGTTGAAGACTTCCGGATGCGCCTTCTCGATTTCATCGAGCAGCAATACGCAATGCGGCTGCTTGGTGATCGCTTCGGTCAACAGACCGCCCTGGTCGAAACCGACATACCCCGGAGGCGCACCGATCAGACGCGATACGGTGTGACGCTCCATGTACTCGGACATGTCGAAGCGCACCAGTTCGATCCCCAACGCCTTGGCCAATTGACGCGCGGCTTCGGTTTTACCAACACCGGTCGGTCCTGCGAACAGGAACGAACCGACAGGCTTGTCAGGCGACTTGAGCCCGGCACGGGACAGCTTGATCGCAGTCGACAGCGAATCGATCGCCGCGTCCTGACCGAACACCGTCAGCTTCAGGTCACGCTCGAGGTTACGCAGCAGTTCCTTGTCGGAGCTGGTGACGTGCTTCGGCGGAATCCGCGCGATTTTCGCAACGATGTCCTCGACCTCAGGCACTTCGATGCGTTTCACACGCTTCTCGACCGGTTGCAGACGCTGGTAGGCGCCCGCCTCGTCGATCACGTCGATGGCCTTGTCCGGCATGTGCCGGTCATTGATGTAGCGCGAAGCCAGTTCCGCAGCGGCGCGCAGCGACTCATCGCTGTATTCGATGTTGTGGTGCTGTTCGAAACGCCCTTTCAGGCCGCGCAGGATACCGATGGTGTCTTCCACCGACGGCTCGACGACATCGACCTTCTGGAAGCGACGCGCCAGGGCACGGTCTTTTTCGAAGATGCCACGGAATTCCTGGAACGTGGTCGAGCCGATGCAGCGAATGTCGCCAGACGACAGCAGCGGTTTGAGCAGGTTCGAGGCATCCATGACGCCACCGGACGCAGCACCCGCACCGATGATGGTGTGGATTTCGTCGATGAACAGGATCGCCTGCGGACGTTTTTTCAGTTCGTTGAGCAGCGCCTTGAAGCGCTTCTCGAAGTCACCGCGATACTTGGTGCCCGCGAGCAGAGCGCCCAGATCGAGGGAATAAACGACGCTGTTGGCCAGCAGGTCCGGCACCTGGTTGTCGACAATACGTTTGGCCAGGCCTTCGGCAATCGCGGTTTTACCCACGCCAGCCTCGCCTACCAGCAGCGGATTGTTCTTGCGACGGCGCGCGAGAATCTGCGCGACACGCTCGACTTCCGTTTCACGCCCGACCAGCGGATCGATCCGGCCCTGGCGTGCGAGTTCGTTGAGGTTGCTGGCGTAAGCGTCCAGCGGATTGCCTGAAGAAGAAGACTCACCGCCCTCGTCGTCCTGCATATCTTGTTCACCTTCAGAGTGATCGCCATGCCCCGGCACTTTGGAAATGCCGTGGGCGATATAGTTGACGACATCAATGCGTGCAACGCTCTGCTGTTTCAGCAGGAACACCGCCTGACTCTCTTGCTCACTGAAGATTGCAACCAGCACGTTGGCGCCGGTCACTTCGCGTTTGCCCGAGCTCTGCACATGAAAGACAGCACGTTGCAGCACACGCTGGAAGCCCAGGGTTGGCTGGGTTTCGCGATCCTCGTCATGGACGGGGATCAGTGGCGTGGTGGAGTCGATGAACTCCTGCAGGTCGTGCTTGAGTTTGTCGAGGTTTGCGCCGCAGGCACGCAATACGGTGGCGGCAGCCTCATTGTCCAATAGGGCCAGCAGCAGGTGTTCGACGGTCATGAATTCATGACGTTTCGAACGTGCCTCCTTGAAGGCAAGATTGAGGGTGACTTCGAGCTCGCGGTTTAACATAGCTTCACCTCATACCCAAGTGGTCGGCGATTAACCGTCCTTCTCGATTTCACAGAGTAGCGGATGCTGGCTTTCCCTGGCGTACTGGTTGACCTGCATGGCCTTTGTCTCGGCGATGTCGCGGGTAAACACTCCACATACTGCCCGCCCTTCTGTGTGGACGGCCAGCATGACCTTGGTCGCCAGCTCGCGATTCAGGTTAAAAAACACCTCGAGCACTTCGACGACGAAATCCATCGGTGTGTAGTCATCATTAAACAAAACCACCTTGTACATCGGCGGCGCCTGTAACGCAGGCTTTGCTTCCTGAACAGCAACGCCTGCCGAATCGTCGTCGTGCTCCTGTGGAAGATCCTTTTGGAGAAGCGGGCGATCCTGATTGAATGTTAGTCGAATCTGGCTGATTGCATGCATGGAAAGAAAGGTTCGTCAGTTGTGCAAATACAGTGGTGGGGGCGGCTTGACACGTTTTCAACTCCGACTGCCCGGTCACCTTGACTATCGGGAAAACGGTGTTACAACCAATAGAACCCACAGTGGGGAAAAAAGATCCGCGGAGTCAATCTTTTTAACGGATTCGACTGCGGATGAATTGGATGATACTCCAGCGATGGAGACTGTTGCAGAGGGATTTGAGCATGGCTGTCGGCAAGGTGAAATGGTTCAACAATGCCAAGGGGTTCGGCTTCATCAATACCGAATCCCGCGAGGGGAAGGACGAGGACGGCAAGGATATCGATTTCTTTGCCCACTATTCCGCCATTGAAATGGACGGATACAAAACCCTCAAAGCCGGGCAGATCGTCAAATTCGAGATCGTGCAAGGCCCCAAAGGCCTGCATGCCACAAAAATTCAGAATGTCGAAGCCGCAAAAGATGCGGCCCCGTCCGCTGCTCATCACCAGTCAGTGACCAGCTGAAGCGACCCGAACACCTGCCAGAAAACAAACCGCCCGACTCGATTACTCGAGCCGGGCGGTTTCGTTGCAGCTGGCTTTATTACATGTGCTTGATCAGCGCATCACCGAAGCCCGAAGAAGACACCAGCGTGGCGCCTTCCATCAGACGTTCGAAGTCGTAGGTCACGGTCTTGGCCTTGATGGCGCCATTGGTGCCCTTGATGATCAGGTCGGCCGCCTCGGTCCAGCCCAGGTGGCGCAGCATCATCTCCGCCGACAGAATCACCGAACCCGGGTTGACCTGGTCCTTGCCGGCATATTTCGGCGCAGTACCGTGGGTCGCCTCGAACATGGCCACGGTGTCGGACAGGTTGGCGCCCGGCGCGATACCGATACCGCCCACTTCCGCCGCCAGCGCATCGGACAGGTAGTCACCATTGAGGTTGAGGGTGGCGATCACATCGTATTCGGCCGGACGCAGCAGGATCTGCTGGAGCATGGCGTCGGCGATGGCGTCCTTGACGACGACTTCGCGGCCGGTTTTCGGGTTCTTGAATTTCATCCATGGGCCGCCATCGAGCAGCTCGGCGCCGAATTCTTCCTTCGCCACCTCGTAGCCCCAGTCCTTGAAGGCACCTTCCGTGAATTTCATGATGTTGCCCTTGTGCACGATGGTCAGCGACTTGCGGTCGTTGTCCACCACGTATTGCAGGGCCTTGCGCACCAGACGCTTGGTGCCTTCTTTCGAAACCGGCTTGATGCCGATGCCGCAATCCTGGTCGAAACGGATCTTGGTGACGCCCATTTCTTCTTTCAGGAACTTGATGACCTTGGTGGCCTCAGGGGAGCCGGCTTTCCATTCGATACCGGCATAAATGTCTTCGGAGTTCTCGCGGAAGATCACCATGTCGACGTCGCCAGGCTTTTTCACCGGGCTCGGCACGCCTTCGAACCACACCACAGGGCGCAGGCAGACATAAAGATCAAGCTGTTGACGCAAGGCAACGTTGAGGGAACGGATGCCGCCACCGACCGGGGTGGTCAGCGGGCCCTTGATGGAAACCACGTAATCCTTGACCGCGTCCAAGGTTTCCTGGGGCAGCCAGGTGTCCTGGTCATAGACTTGAGTTGCTTTTTCGCCAGCATAAACCTCCATCCAGGAAATCTTGCGCTTGCCCCCGTAGGCTTTCTCTACGGCAGCATCAACCACTTTGATCATCACAGGGCTGACGTCGACGCCAATGCCGTCACCTTCGATGAAGGGAATGATCGGGTTATCAGGGACATTGAGAGAATGGTCTGCGTTGACGGTGATTTTGTCGCCGACGGCTGGAACCTGAATCTTCTTGTAACCCATGCTGAACTCCATTGTTTGGATTGAACATCTGGCTTGGTTCGAGCGTAACCCAGTTAAATCAACACGCAAACCCTCTGTTCCGGGCGCGGCCACATCTCGTTTCGTACAAGCCTGAAAGCAAAGGGAAAAGCGCCAATCTCAAGCATTCACGGCGACTCTACGCCCCACCCCGCCCTGCGACCTTTAGACCAATGGACGAGAATCGTTGCATATGAACCATCGGCAGATTGCCAGCTACCTATGTATAATGCCGCCCGCTGACCACAGGGTCACGACGGCTGGCCTCTCTAGCACGAGACTTTCCGCCTGATTGGTCGGGTTGTTACCGCAGTCCGACTGCTTGACGCTCTACTGATGCACCCAACATCACCGCGAAGATTCTCGACATTCGGTTCATGGATGACTTTGAACGAACGCGCTTACCCGGCGCCCCTCGAGTTTCTGCGCACGCTTTAGCAAAGAAGAGAGAGTTAATCCGAATATGCCCACCCGCTCGAAGATCATCTATACCTTCACCGACGAAGCTCCAGCCCTCGCCACCTATTCCCTGCTGCCGATCATCGAGGCTTACACCGCCTCGGCCGATATCGCCGTGGAAACCCGCGATATCTCTCTTGCAGCACGTATTCTGGCCAGCTTCCCCGAGCAACTGGGCGACAAAGCCGTAGCCGACCACCTCGCCGAACTGGGCGACCTGGCCGTTACGCCTGAAGCCAACATCATCAAGCTGCCGAACATCAGCGCCTCGGTTCCGCAACTGCAAGCCGCGATCAAAGAACTGCAGGCCCAGGGCTACAACCTGCCGGACTACCCGGAAACCGTGACCAGCGACGCCGACAAAGACGCCAAGGCGCGCTACGACAAGGTCAAGGGCAGCGCCGTGAACCCGGTTCTGCGTGAAGGCAACTCCGACCGTCGCGCTCCGCTGTCGGTCAAGAACTACGCTCGCAAGCACCCACACAAAATGGGCGCCTGGGCCAAGGACTCCAAGTCCCACGTCGCTCACATGAGCACCGGCGATTTCTACGGCAGCGAAAAAGCGGCCCTGATCGACGCCGCTGACACCGTGAAAATCGAGCTGGTCGCCCAAGACGGCACCACCACCGTCCTGAAAGAAAAAACCACCGTTCAGGCGGGCGAGATTCTCGACTGCTCCGTAATGAGCAAAAAGGCTCTGCGCGCGTTCATCGCCGCTGAAATCGACAGCGCCAAGCAACAAGGCGTGCTGCTGTCGGTTCACCTGAAAGCCACCATGATGAAGGTCTCCGACCCGATCATGTTCGGCCAGATCGTTGCCGAGTTCTACAAAGACGCCCTGACCAAGCACGCCGACGTGCTGGCCGAGATCGGCTTCAACCTGAACAACGGCATCGGCGACCTGTACGCCCGCATCAAATCCCTGCCGGCCGAACAACAAGCCCAGATCGAAGCCGACGTGCAGGCGGTCTACGCCGTTCGTCCTTCGCTGGCGATGGTCAACTCCGACAAAGGCATCACCAACCTGCACGTGCCGAGCGACGTTATCGTCGACGCCTCGATGCCGGCCATGATCCGTGACTCCGGCAAGATGTGGGGCACCGACGGCCAGCTGCACGACACCAAGGCGGTGATCCCGGATCGCTGCTACGCCACCATCTACCAGGCCGTGATCGAAGATTGCAAAGCCAATGGCGCTTTCGATCCGACCACCATGGGCAGCGTGCCAAACGTTGGCCTGATGGCTAAAAAGGCTGAAGAGTACGGTTCCCACGACAAGACCTTCCAGATCAAGGCCGACGGCGTGGTTCGCGTAACCGACAGCAAAGGCTCCCTGCTGATGGAACAGGCTGTTGAAGCCGGCGACATCTTCCGCATGTGCCAGACCAAAGACGCGCCGATCCAGGACTGGGTCAAACTGGCCGTCAACCGTGCTCGTGCAAGCGCAACGCCAGCCATTTTCTGGCTGGACCCGATGCGCGCCCACGACGGCGTGGTGATCGAGAAGGTTCAGTCTTACCTGAAGGATCACGACACCGCCGGTCTGGACATCCAGATCATGGCGCCGGTCGATGCCATGAAATACACCCTGCAGCGCACCCGCGAAGGCAAGGACACCATTTCGGTGACCGGCAACGTACTGCGTGACTACCTGACCGACCTGTTCCCAATCATGGAACTGGGCACCAGCGCCAAGATGCTGTCGATCGTGCCGCTGATGAACGGCGGTGGCCTGTTCGAAACCGGCGCCGGCGGTTCGGCTCCGAAGCACGTGCAGCAACTGGTCGAAGAGAACTTCCTGCGCTGGGATTCGCTGGGTGAATTCCTGGCCCTGGCCGCGTCTCTCGAGCACCTGGGTGTGAACTACAACAACCCGAAAGCGCTGGTTCTGTCCAAGACCCTGGACCAGGCCACTGGCCAGTTCCTCGACAACAACAAGTCGCCATCGCGTAAAGTCGGCAACATCGACAACCGCGGCAGCCACTTCTACCTGGCAATGTACTGGGCACAAGCCCTGGCCGCCCAGACCGAAGACGCTGCACTGCAAGCGCAGTTCGCGACTCTGGCCAAGACCCTGACCGAGAACGAAGCGACCATCGTTGCCGAGCTCAACGCCGTTCAAGGCAAGCCAGTGGACATCGGCGGTTACTACCACGCCAATGCCGAGCTGATCAGCAAGGCCATGCGCCCAAGCGCAACCCTCAACGCGGCCATCGCTGCGCTGGTATAAGGTTGTAAAGGGAACATCACAAACCCCGGCCTTGCGCCGGGGTTTGTGTTTCTGCCTATCGCTCAGGAGATTCAATCAATGCAATGGCAACCCCACATCACCGTCGCCACCATCGTCGAGGACAACGGTCGTTTTTTGATGGTCGAGGAACACAAGGCCGGGCGTAATGTGCTCAATCAGCCCGCTGGCCATCTGGATCCGGACGAAACCCTGATCGAAGCCGCCGTGCGCGAAACCCTCGAAGAAACCGGCTGGGACGTCGAACCCACCGCCGTGGTCGGCATTTATCTGTACACCGCCCCGAGCAACGGCGTGACTTACCAGCGCGTGTGCTTCAGCGCCAAAGCCGTGAAACACCACCCGGATTATCAGCTGGACGACGGCATCGTCGGTGCCAAGTGGCTGACTCGCGACGAATTATTGGCCCAGCGCGACAACTGGCGCAGCGAGCTGATCATCCGTTGCATCGATGATTATCTGGCCGGCAATCGCTTCGGCCTCGAACTGATCCGCCCTTCCCTTTAGCCTTGAGGCCGTGAGCCTGATAGAATCGCGTCCTTTTTCAAGACACTCATTGAATCCCTATGCGTGATCCAGCCCCTTCTGACACATCCAAGAAGCGCGTCATTGTCGGCATGTCCGGCGGCGTGGACTCTTCCGTTTCCGCTCTCCTGCTGATCGAGCAGGGCTATGAAGTGGAAGGCCTGTTCATGAAGAACTGGGAAGAAGACGACGGAACGGAATACTGCACCGCCATGGACGACCTGGCGGATGCCCAGGCCGTGTGCGACAAGATCGGTATCAAGCTGCACACCGCCAACTTCGCCGCCGAGTACTGGGACAACGTGTTCGAGCACTTCCTGGCCGAATACAAGGCCGGCCGCACGCCGAACCCGGATATCCTGTGCAACCGCGAGATCAAGTTCAAGGCGTTCCTCGACTACGCCATGATGCTCGGCGCCGACCTGATCGCCACCGGTCACTACGTGCGCCGCCGCGACATCGACGGCCGCACCGAACTGCTCAAGGGCCTGGATCCGAACAAGGATCAGAGCTACTTCCTGCACGCCGTCGGCGGCGAACAGATCGCCAAGACCCTGTTCCCGGTCGGCGAGCTGGAAAAACCGGAAGTCCGTGCAATCGCCGAGAAATACGAGCTGGCCACCGCCAAGAAGAAGGATTCCACCGGGATCTGCTTCATCGGCGAGCGTCGCTTCAGCGATTTCCTCAAGCAATACCTGCCGGCACAACCGGGCGAGATCAAGACCACCGAAGGCGAAGTCATCGGCCGTCACCACGGCTTGATGTACCACACCATCGGCCAGCGTCAGGGCCTGGGCATCGGCGGCCTGAAAGACGCCGGCGACGAGCCGTGGTACGTGCTGCGCAAGGATCTGGACACCAACGAGCTGATCGTCGGTCAGGGCAACAACCATCCGTGGCTGTTCTCCAGCGCCCTGCTCGCTTCGGAAATCTATTGGGTCAACCCGATCGATCTAAGCCAGCCGCTGCGCCTGACTGCCAAGGTTCGTTATCGCCAGAGCGATCAGGCCTGCACCCTTGAGAAAACCGAAACCGGCTATCGCGCCGTGTTCGACGAGCCGCAGCGCGCGGTCACGCCGGGCCAGTCGGTGGTGTTCTATGACGGTGAAATCTGCCTCGGTGGCGGCGTGATCGAAGTCGCCGAGCCGTGGAGCGGCCAGGCATGAGCCCGACTCAGGAGCAATTGACCGCTCTGGGCGGCGTGTTTCTCGCCGCCGTGCTGGTCGACCGGATCGCCAAGACCGGTCAGACCAACGAGGCCGGCCTGAGCTGCATGCTCGGCAGCCTGCTGGTTCGTGACCCGAAAGACACGCTGGATGTTTACGGCGGCGACGATATCAACCTGCGCGAGGGTTACCGCGCGCTGATCGGCGCCCTCGAGCGCGACCCGAGCACCTTGCAGCGCGAGCCGCTGCGCTACGCCCTGTCGATGCTCGGCCTTGAGCGACAACTGGCCAAGCGCAACGACATGCTCGACGTGATCGGCAAGCGCTTGCCGCAGATCCAGTCGCAGGTCGAGCACTTCGGCCCGGCCCACGAAAACGTGATCGCAGCCTGCGGTGCGCTGTATCAGGACACCCTGAGCACGCTGCGCCAGCGCATTCAGGTGCATGGCGACATGCGCAACCTGCAGCAGCCGAGCAACGCCTCGAAGATTCGCGCTCTGCTGCTCGCCGGCATTCGTTCGGCACGCCTGTGGCGTCAGCTCGGCGGTCATCGCTGGCAGCTTGTCGTCAGCCGACGCAAATTGCTCAAAGAGCTGTATCCGTTGATGCGCAGCGAGTAAATCGCCGCGCAATAAAAGCTTTGTAGTCTGTAACGCGTAATACGCCGGTCAGTTGGCGACGGACCGGCGGATTTTTTCATGTATGATACGCGCCCCATTTCGTTGCCCGACTGTCCGAGAACACCCCATGCAGCTCTCTTCGCTCACTGCGGTTTCCCCTGTTGACGGCCGCTACGCCGGCAAAACCCAGGCCCTGCGCCCAATTTTCAGCGAGTACGGTCTGATCCGTGCCCGCGTTCTGGTTGAAGTGCGCTGGCTCCAGCGCCTGGCCGCTCACGCCGGCATCCCGGAAGTGCCAGCCTTCTCCGCCGAAGCCAACGCCGTTCTGAATGAACTGGCCGAGAACTTCTCGCTGGAGCACGCCGAGCGCGTGAAAGAGATCGAGCGCACCACCAACCACGACGTCAAAGCGATCGAATACCTGCTCAAGGAGCAGGCGGCCAAGCTGCCGGAGCTGGCCAAGGTCAGCGAATTCATCCACTTCGCCTGCACCAGCGAGGACATCAACAACCTGTCCCACGCCCTGATGCTGCGCGAAGGCCGTGACGACGTGATGCTGCCGCTGATGCGCCAGACTGCCAATGCCATCCGCGAACTGGCGATCCGCTTCGCCGACGTGCCGATGCTGTCGCGCACCCACGGCCAACCGGCTTCGCCGACCACTCTGGGTAAAGAGCTGGCGAACGTGGTTTACCGTCTCGAGCGTCAGATCGCTCAGGTCGCTGCCGTTCCGCTGCTGGGCAAGATCAACGGCGCTGTCGGCAACTACAACGCTCACCTGTCGGCCTACCCGCAGATCGACTGGGAAGCCAACGCCCGCGCCTTCATCGAAGACGAGCTGGGTCTGGGCTTCAACCCGTACACCACGCAGATCGAGCCGCACGACTACATCGCCGAGCTGTTCGACGCCATTGCGCGCTTCAACACCATCCTGATCGACTTCGACCGTGACATCTGGGGCTACATCTCCCTGGGCTACTTCAAGCAGCGCACCATCGCCGGCGAAATCGGTTCGTCGACCATGCCGCACAAGGTCAACCCGATCGACTTCGAAAACTCCGAAGGCAACCTGGGCATCGCCAACGCGCTGTTCCAGCACCTGGCGAGCAAACTGCCAATCTCCCGCTGGCAGCGTGACCTGACCGACTCCACCGTGCTGCGTAACCTCGGTGTCGGCTTCGCCCACAGCGTTATCGCGTACGAAGCGAGCCTCAAAGGCATCAGCAAGCTCGAGCTGAACGCTGACAAGATCGCTGCCGATCTGGACGCTTGCTGGGAAGTCCTGGCCGAGCCGATCCAGACCGTGATGCGCCGCTACAACATCGAAAATCCGTACGAGAAGCTGAAAGAACTGACTCGCGGCAAGGGCATCAGCCCTGAAGCGCTGCAGACTTTCATCGATGGCCTGGACATGCCGGCCGCTGCGAAAGCCGAGCTCAAGCAACTGACGCCGGCCAACTACATCGGCAACGCTGTAGCGCAAGCCAAACGCATCTGATCGACTGTTTGACCCGTTTGAGACGCCCGGCCGCGCCGGGCGTTTTTATTCCCGTCTGAAAAATGCTTTTTTTCAATAGGTTACATATGAATCCCGATATTCCTCTTCAACTTCTGGGTGGTCTTACGGCGCGCGAATTCATGCGCGACTACTGGCAGAAAAAACCACTGCTGATCCGTCAGGCGATTCCTGATTTCGAAAGCCCGATCGACGCCGACGAACTCGCCGGCCTGGCCCTGGAAGAAGAAGTCGAATCGCGCCTGGTGATCGAGCACGGCGAGCGCCCTTGGGAACTGCGTCGCGGCCCGTTCGCCGAAGACGAATTCAGCAAACTGCCGGAGCGCGAGTGGACCCTGCTGGTGCAGGCGGTCGATCAGTTCGTGCCGGAAGTCAGCGAGCTGCTGGAAAACTTCCGCTTCCTGCCGAGCTGGCGCGTCGACGACGTGATGATCAGCTTCGCCGCTCCGGGTGGCAGCGTCGGTCCGCACTTCGACAACTACGACGTGTTCCTGCTGCAAGGCCACGGCAAGCGCAACTGGAAAATCGGCCAGATGTGCGACTCCGAAAGCCCGCTGCTGCAACACGCGGATCTGCGCATCCTCGCCGAATTCCACGAGACCGAAGAGTGGGTCCTGGAACCGGGCGACATGCTCTACCTGCCGCCGCGCCTGGCTCACTGCGGCGTTGCCGTCGATGACTGCATGACCTACTCGGTCGGCTTCCGCGCACCGAGCGCCGCTGAAGTGCTGACCCACTTCACCGACTTCCTCAGCCAGTTCCTGACTGACGAAGAGCGCTACACCGACGCCGACGCCAAGCCGGTCAGCGATGATCCACATCAGATCCAGCACGATGCACTCGGCCGCCTGAAAGCGCTGCTCGCCGAACACATGAGCGACGAACGCCTGCTGCTGACCTGGTTCGGCCAGTACATGACCGAGCCGCGTTATCCAGAGCTGGTGGTCGGCCCGGAAGAAGTCGAGGAAGAAGACCTCCTCGGCGCGCTCGAAGACGGTGCCATCCTGATCCGCAACCCGAGCGCGCGTCTGGCGTGGTCGGACGTCGATGACGATCTGCTGCTGTTCGCCAGCGGTCAGAGCCGTTACCTGCCGGGCAAGCTGCGCGAACTGCTGAAGCTGATCTGCTCTGCCGACGCCCTGCACACAGACAATCTCGGTGACTGGCTGAGCGACGAAGACGGTCGCGGCCTGCTGTGCGAACTGGTCAAACAGGGAAGCCTGGGGTTCGCCGACGATGAATAAGATTCGCGTACGTGTTGCAGACTGGCAAAAGGACAACGCCGAGATCCGCCGCATTCGCGAAACGGTGTTCATTGCCGAACAATCGGTTCCACCCGAGCTTGAGTGGGACGCTGATGACGCCACGGCGGTGCATTTCCTGGCTTTCGAAGGCGACTTTCCGATCGGCACCGCCCGCCTCTTGCCCGACGGGCATGTCGGCCGGGTTTCGGTGCTGAAGGACTGGCGCGGCCTGAAGGTCGGCGATGCGCTGATGCAAACGGTGATTGCCGAAGCGGAAGCACGCGGCCTGAAGCAGCAGATGCTCAGCGCCCAGGTACAGGCCACGGCGTTCTATGAGCGCCTGGGTTTCAACCTGGTCAGCGAGGAATTCCTCGAAGCCGGGATTCCGCATGTCGATATGGTTCGTCACTCAGCTTAAGACCGAGGCGCCGATCGTTCCCACGCTCTGCGTGGGAATGCCTCTCGGGACGCTCCGCGTCCCTTGCGGCATGTGACGCAGAGCGTCACTGGCTGCATTCCCAGGCGGAGCGTGGGAACGATCACGTAAAACGCCCCGCCATCTCACGATGCCGGGGCGTTTTGCTGTCTAGGATTCAACTTGCCCCACCCCGGGCCGACAAACTGGCAATATCAAGCCTTTCGAAAGCGGAGATAACGGACATGTCCCTACGCACCCTGCTCACCACCCTGCTGCTCGGCTGCAGTTTTTCGGTGATGGCAGCCACAGAAATCGTGCCCCTCAAATACCACACCAGCGCCGACATGCTGCCGGTGGCTCAAGACTTCATCGGCAAGGACGGCCAGGTCAGCGCCTATGGCAACCAACTGATCGTCAAGGCTGAACCCGGCAAGATCGAAGAACTCAAGGACCTGCTCTCGCAACTCGACACCGCGCCCAAGCGCCTGCTGATCACGGTCGACACCAACGAAAACAACGGTCGTGGCGATGAAGGCTATTCGGTCAATGGCGCGCAAACCCGCATCATCAGTCGCAGCACTGCCAGCCGTGACGGCGGCATTCAGCAGATCCAGGCCAGCGAAGGCGCACCGGCGCTGATCCAGGTTGGCCAAAGCGTGCCGATCACCAGCAGCCAGACCAACTCCTACGGCGATTACAGCAGCCAGACTCAATATCGCAACGTCACCCAGGGGTTTTATGTCACCGCAAGCGTCACCGGCGAAACCGTTCACCTGGCCATCAGTACCAACCGTGACCGCATGAGCCAGGAACGTCCCGATGTAGTGAACGTGCAAAGCACCGACACAACTGTCACCGGACGCCTGGGCGAGTGGATCACCCTCGCTGGCGTAAATCGCCAGACTCAGGCCGACAAACAGGGCCTGGCCCGCAGCTACTCGACTCAAGGCCGGGATGACATGACGTTGCGGGTGAAAGTCGACACGTTGGACTAAAGCACCGAAAACTGACTGATTAGTCGTATTAGACGAAAGATGTAGTGCTTGAAAAAAAGCACTACAAAACGTTTGACGAGCCAAAAAAGCGAAGGCATGATGGCCTCGCTCCCGCTAATCAGAGGCCCTGGCAAGGGCCTTCGAAGCGATGCTCGCAACCATCCCCGCGAGCCGTTTCGTGTCTGTACCGCCCACAAGGTGTGTTTGACGAGGTTGCCGACTGGAACGAAGTTGTCCCGAGGGACGGAAGCGTAATTAGGTAACCCGGCTTTACACTGTAGTTCGTATAAAGGCCCACGACGCCCGAATGCGCCCGCCAGTTCGCCTTTACCTGCTCACTTCCCCTCGAGCCCATCGTTCATCCCGTCGCCTGCCCCGCCGAACCCGACCTGACCACCTAAGCTTCTGGTCAGCGAGCGCAAGGAATTTTCCACCGCAGAACAACTTTTCATAAAGACGCGACGAGGTTTATCTCCATGGCACTGACACGCGAACAGCAAATTGCAGCCCTTGAAAAAGACTGGGCTGAAAACCCGCGCTGGAAAGGCGTGACTCGCAATTACTCCGCTGCTGACGTCGTCCGTCTGCGTGGCTCGGTTCAACCAGAGCACACCTTTGCAAAAATGGGCGCCGAAAAACTGTGGAACCTGGTCACCCAGGGTGCCAAGCCGTCCTTCCGCCCAGAGAAAGATTTCGTCAACTGCATGGGCGCCCTGACCGGCGGCCAGGCTGTGCAACAGGTCAAAGCCGGTATCCAGGCGATCTACCTGTCGGGCTGGCAAGTCGCTGCGGATAACAACTCCGCCGAATCGATGTACCCGGACCAGTCGCTGTACCCGGTGGACTCGGTGCCAACCGTGGTCAAGCGCATCAACAACTCGTTCCGTCGTGCCGACCAGATCCAGTGGAAAGCCGGCAAGAACCCGGGCGACGAAGGCTACATCGACTACTTCGCGCCAATCGTGGCTGACGCCGAAGCCGGCTTCGGCGGCGTACTGAACGCCTACGAGCTGATGAAGAGCATGATCGAAGCAGGCGCCGCCGGCGTTCACTTCGAAGACCAGCTGGCCTCCGTGAAGAAATGCGGCCACATGGGCGGCAAGGTTCTGGTTCCAACCCAGGAAGCCGTACAGAAGCTGACCGCTGCACGTCTGGCTGCCGACGTTGCCGGTGTACCGACCATCATCCTGGCCCGTACCGACGCCAACGCTGCCGACCTGCTGACTTCCGACTGCGACCCGTACGACCAGCCGTTCGTGACTGGCACCCGTACTCAGGAAGGTTTCTACAAGGTTCGTGCAGGCCTGGACCAGGCAATCGCCCGCGGCCTGGCCTACGCGCCGTACGCCGACCTGATCTGGTGCGAAACCGCCAAGCCGGACCTGGACGAAGCCCGTCGTTTCGCTGAAGCGATCAAAAAGGAATATCCGGACCAGATCCTGTCGTACAACTGCTCGCCTTCCTTCAACTGGAAGAAAAACCTGGACGACGCGACCATCGCCAAGTTCCAGCGCGAACTGTCCGCCATGGGTTACAAGCACCAGTTCATCACCCTGGCCGGCATTCACAACATGTGGCACAGCATGTTCAACCTGGCGCACGACTACGCCCGCAACGACATGACTGCCTACGTGAAGCTGCAAGAGCAGGAATTCGCTGACGCCGCCAAGGGTTACACGTTCGTGGCTCACCAGCAGGAAGTGGGCACTGGCTACTTCGACGACATGACCACCGTGATCCAGGGCGGCACGTCCTCGGTGACCGCGCTGACCGGTTCGACCGAAGAAGAACAGTTCCACTGATCGACTTCGCCTGAGCGAACGGCCTTTGCGGACCGTATAGAAAGCTAACCGCATTGCCGAAAAACTGACGCCCCGACTGGTTCGGGGCGTTTTTTTTGCCTGCGGTTTTCCGAGCGCCTCAGGAATTGGCACAACCTGTCAGGCAAAACATTGATCCAGAGCGGTATCCGCATCGCAAAAATCGGCTAAAACGGGCGCCGCCGCTACTTGCAGTAACGCGCATATAAGACAACTTCCCAACTACTGACCCGTTAAACAGTTACGAAACCACCCCAAACGATATTAATTATCATTTAGCGGCAACTATGTTCGTTACATTTCCTACAAAACATAATTCTTGAAATTCCGGCTAATGCCCGCAACGCATGGGCTGCGGGCCCTTCGAGGCGCGCTATGTCCTTATTCCAATAAATAATTTCGCTATAGGAATTTTACTTGCCGGGTGTTTAGCCATAAAATCAGCGCGATTGATTGCTGCGACATATCGTCACTGCCTTATTTCTTTATCAAGCTCAGAGACCTTTGCTCTCTGTTAAGGATTTCCAGCATGCCCGAAGCGACAGGACTCATGGCCCACAACTGGGGCTTTGCCATTTTCCTTCTGGGTGTAGTCGGCCTGTGTGCCTTCATGCTCGGTGTCTCCAGCCTCCTCGGGTCAAAAGCCTGGGGCCGCAGCAAAAACGAACCGTTCGAGTCCGGCATGCTACCTACCGGTGGCGCCCGCTTGCGGCTCTCAGCCAAATTCTATCTGGTCGCGATGCTGTTCGTGATCTTCGATATCGAAGCCCTCTTTCTCTTTGCATGGTCTGTGTCCGTCCGCGAAAGCGGCTGGACCGGATTCGTCGAAGCTCTCGTTTTCATAGCAATTCTGTTGGCAGGTCTTGTCTACCTGTTCCGAGTGGGCGCCCTTGACTGGGCTCCGGAAGCTCGTCGCAAGCGGCAGGCGAAGCTGAAACAATGAGGCTTTGGCAATGCAATACAATCTCACCAGAATCGACCCCGATGCTCCTAACGAGCAATATCCGATCGGCCAGCGGGAAACCGTTTCCGATCCGTTAGAGGATCAAGTCCACAAAAACATTTTCATGGGCAAGCTGGAAGACGTGCTGAGTGGCGCGGTCAACTGGGGACGTAAGAACTCCCTGTGGCCGTACAACTTCGGTCTGTCGTGCTGCTACGTGGAAATGACCACCGCCTTCACGGCGCCCCACGACATCGCGCGCTTCGGCGCCGAAGTTATCCGGGCATCACCGCGTCAGGCCGACTTCATGGTTATCGCCGGGACCTGCTTCATCAAGATGGCGCCGATCATTCAGCGCCTGTACGAGCAGATGCTCGAGCCCAAGTGGGTGATCTCGATGGGTTCGTGCGCCAACTCCGGCGGCATGTACGACATCTACTCCGTGGTTCAGGGGGTGGACAAGTTCCTGCCCGTTGACGTCTACGTACCTGGCTGCCCGCCCCGTCCAGAAGCATTTCTGCAAGGCTTGATGCTGTTGCAGGAATCCATTGGCCAGGAGCGTCGCCCACTTTCCTGGGTCGTTGGCGATCAAGGCGTTTATCGCGCCGACATGCCTTCGCAGAAGGAACAGCGCCGCGAACAGCGAATCGCAGTCACCAACCTGCGCAGCCCTGACGAAGTCTGATCCAGTCTGTTTCAAAGAAACGAGAAGCTGGCTTCATTCTTTACGTTGACCGAAAGCGAAAAAATAACCATGACTACAGGCAGTGCTCTGTACATCCCGCCTTATAAGGCAGACGACCAGGATGTGGTCGTCGAACTGAACAACCGTTTTGGCGCCGAAGCGTTCACCGCTCAGCCGACCCGCACCGGCATGCCGGTGCTGTGGGTGGCTCGCGCCAGACTCGTCGAAGTCCTGACCTTCCTGCGCAACCTGCCCAAGCCGTACGTCATGCTCTATGACCTGCACGGCGTGGATGAGCGTCTGCGCACCAAGCGTCAAGGGCTGCCGAGCGGGGCCGATTTCACCGTGTTCTATCACCTCATGTCGCTGGAACGTAATAGTGACGTGATGATCAAGGTCGCCTTGTCCGAGAGCGACCTCAGCTTGCCGACCGTCACCAGCATCTGGCCGAACGCCAACTGGTACGAGCGTGAAGTCTGGGACATGTACGGCATCGACTTCAAAGGTCACCCGCACCTGTCGCGCATCATGATGCCGCCGACCTGGGAAGGTCACCCGCTGCGCAAGGACTTCCCGGCGCGCGCCACTGAATTCGATCCGTTCAGCCTGAACCTGGCCAAGCAACAGCTTGAGGAAGAAGCCGCGCGTTTCCGTCCTGAAGACTGGGGCATGAAGCGTTCCGGGGCGAACGAGGACTACATGTTCCTCAACCTGGGTCCGAACCACCCTTCGGCTCACGGTGCGTTCCGCATCATCCTGCAACTGGACGGTGAAGAGATCGTCGACTGCGTTCCGGACATCGGTTACCACCACCGTGGTGCCGAGAAGATGGCCGAGCGTCAGTCCTGGCACAGCTTCATTCCGTACACCGACCGTATCGATTACCTCGGCGGCGTGATGAACAACCTGCCGTACGTGCTCTCGGTCGAGAAGCTGGCCGGCATCAAGGTGCCAGAGAAGGTCGACGTCATCCGCATCATGATGGCCGAGTTCTTCCGGATCACCAGCCACCTGCTGTTCCTGGGTACCTACATCCAGGACGTCGGCGCCATGACTCCGGTGTTCTTCACCTTCACCGACCGCCAGAAGGCGTACACGGTGATCGAAGCCATCACCGGTTTCCGCCTGCACCCGGCCTGGTACCGCATCGGTGGCGTCGCCCACGACCTGCCGCGCGGCTGGGAAAAACTGGTGAAAGACTTCGTTGAATGGCTGCCAAAGCGCCTCGACGAATACACCAAGGCCGCCCTGCAGAACAGCATCCTCAAGGGTCGTACCATCGGCGTTGCCCAGTACAACACCAAAGAGGCCCTGGAATGGGGCGTCACCGGCGCCGGCCTGCGTTCCACCGGTTGCGATTTCGACCTGCGTAAAGCGCGTCCGTACTCCGGCTACGAGAACTTCGAGTTCGAAGTACCGCTGGCTGCCAACGGCGATGCCTACGACCGCTGCATGGTTCGCGTCGAAGAGATGCGCCAGAGCGTCAAGATCATCGACCAATGCCTGCGCAACATGCCGGAAGGCCCGTACAAGGCGGATCACCCGCTGACCACGCCGCCGCCGAAAGAGCGCACGCTGCAGCACATCGAAACCCTGATCACGCACTTCCTGCAGGTTTCGTGGGGCCCGGTCATGCCGGCCAACGAATCCTTCCAGATGATCGAAGCGACCAAGGGCATCAACAGTTATTACCTGACGAGCGACGGCGGCACCATGAGCTACCGTACCCGGATCCGTACTCCGAGCTTCCCGCATCTGCAACAGATCCCTTCGGTGATCAAAGGCAGCATGGTCGCGGACCTGATTGCGTACCTGGGTAGTATCGATTTCGTTATGGCCGACGTGGACCGCTAAGCATGAACAGCACGCTTATCCAGACAGACCGTTTCACATTGAGTGAAACCGAGCGCTCGGCCATCGAGCACGAGCTGCATCACTACGAAGACCCGCGCGCGGCGTCGATCGAAGCCCTGAAGATCGTTCAGAAGGAACGCGGCTGGGTGCCGGACGGCGCCCTGTACGCCATCGGCGAGATCCTCGGCATCCCGGCCAGCGACGTTGAAGGCGTGGCCACGTTCTACAGCCAGATCTTCCGTCAGCCGGTCGGCCGTCACATCATTCGCGTCTGCGACAGCATGGTCTGCTACATCGGCGGCCACGAGTCGGTGGTCAGCGAAATCCAGAACAACCTGGGTATCGGCCTGGGTCAGACCACTGCCGACGGTCGCTTCACTCTGCTGCCGGTCTGCTGCCTCGGCAACTGCGACAAGGCACCGGCGCTGATGATCGATGACGACACCTTTGGCGATGTCCAGCCTGCCGGCGTCGCCAAACTGCTCGAGGGCTACGTATGACCCTGACTTCTTTCGGCCCGGCCAACCGCATCCAGCGTTCGGCCGAGACTCACCCGCTGACCTGGCGCCTGCGTGACGACGGCGAAGCCGTGTGGCTCGACGAGTACCAGGCCAAGAACGGTTACGCCGCTGCGCGCAAGGCCTTCGCCGACATGGATCAGGACGCCATCGTCCAGACCGTGAAAGACGCCGGCCTCAAGGGTCGCGGCGGTGCAGGCTTCCCCACTGGCGTGAAGTGGGGCCTGATGCCAAAAGACGAATCCATCAACATCCGCTACCTGCTGTGCAACGCGGATGAAATGGAGCCGAACACCTGGAAAGACCGCATGCTGATGGAGCAACTGCCCCATCTGCTGATCGAAGGCATGCTGATCAGCGCCCGCGCGCTGAAAACCTACCGTGGCTACATCTTCCTGCGTGGCGAGTACACCACCGCTGCCAAGCACCTGAACCGTGCCGTGGAAGAAGCCAAGGCTGCCGGCCTGCTGGGCAAGAACATCCTGGGCAGCGGCTTCGATTTCGAGCTGTTCGTCCACACCGGCGCCGGGCGTTACATCTGCGGTGAAGAAACCGCACTGATCAACTCCCTCGAAGGTCGCCGCGCCAACCCGCGCTCCAAACCACCCTTCCCTGCCGCCGTTGGCGTGTGGGGCAAGCCGACCTGCGTGAACAACGTTGAAACCCTGTGCAACGTGCCGGCGATCATTGCCGACGGCGTGGACTGGTACAAATCGTTGGCCCGCGACGGCAGCGAAGACATGGGCACCAAGCTCATGGGCTTCTCCGGCAAGGTCAAGAACCCTGGCCTTTGGGAACTGCCATTCGGCGTGACCGGTCGCGAACTGTTCGAAGACTACGCCGGCGGCATGCGCGACGGCTTCAAGCTGAAAGCCTGGCAGCCAGGCGGCGCCGGTACCGGTTTCCTGTTGCCGGAACACCTCGACGCACAAATGTACGCCGGCGGCATCGCCAAAGTGGGCACCCGTATGGGTACCGGCCTGGCCATGGCGGTGGACGACAGCGTCAACATGGTGTCCCTGCTGCGCAACATGGAGCAGTTCTTCGCTCGCGAATCCTGCGGCTTCTGCACCCCGTGCCGTGATGGTTTGCCATGGAGCGTCAAGCTCTTGATGGCGATCGAACAAGGTCGCGGCCAGCCAGGCGACATCGAGACCCTGCTGGGTCTGGTCAACTTCCTCGGCCCGGGCAAGACCTTCTGTGCTCACGCACCGGGTGCCGTGGAGCCGTTGGGCAGTGCCATCAAATACTTCCGTCCAGAGTTCGAAGCCGGTATCGCGCCTGCAAGCGCCACCGTCCCGCCTCTGGCGAAGCCGATCGTAGTCGGCGCGTAAACGCTTAGAAAAGGCGAAGGGTCCGTGCCCTTCGCCTTTCGTCCGATGACGCCTTTCGGGGCTGACTGGATTCGGACGGATAACAAGATTCCATTAGCCACGCCCGCTGACACCGGGCCAACGAAGACCTTTGAACCATGGCCACTATCCACGTAGACGGCAAAGCGCTCGAAGTCGACGGGGCAGACAACCTGTTACAGGCATGTCTGTCGCTGGGCCTCGACATCCCTTATTTCTGCTGGCACCCCGCGCTTGGTAGCGTCGGGGCCTGCCGCCAGTGCGCGGTCAAGCAGTACACCGACGAGAACGACACCCGTGGTCGCATCGTCATGTCCTGCATGACCCCTGCCACCGACAACACTTGGATCTCCATCGACGATGAAGAATCCAAGGCGTTTCGCGCCAGTGTTGTTGAATGGCTGATGACCAACCACCCGCACGACTGCCCTGTGTGCGAGGAAGGCGGTCACTGCCACCTGCAAGACATGACCGTGATGACCGGCCACAACGAGCGCCGTTATCGCTTCACCAAACGTACCCACCAGAACCAGCAACTGGGCCCGTTCATTTCCCACGAAATGAACCGCTGCATCGCCTGCTACCGCTGCGTGCGTTTCTACAAGGATTACGCCGGCGGCACCGACCTCGGTGTATTTGGCGCCCACGACAACGTGTACTTCGGTCGCGTTGAAGACGGCACCCTCGAAAGCGAGTTCTCCGGCAACCTCACCGAGGTCTGCCCGACCGGTGTGTTCACCGACAAGACTCACTCCGAGCGCTACAACCGCAAGTGGGACATGCAGTTCTCGCCGAGCATCTGCCATGGCTGCTCGAGCGGTTGCAACATCTCCCCGGGCGAGCGTTACGGCGAACTGCGTCGCATCGAAAACCGTTACAACGGTTCGGTGAACCAGTACTTCCTGTGCGACCGTGGCCGTTTCGGTTATGGCTACGTCAACCGCACCGACCGTCCACGTCAGCCGCTGCTGGCCGACGGCACCAAGCTTGGCCTGGATGCTGCGCTGGACAAAGCCGCCGACCTGCTGCGCGGTCGCAACATCGTCGGTATCGGTTCGCCGCGTGCCAGCCTGGAAAGCAACTACGCGTTGCGTGAACTGGTAGGCGCCGAGCACTTCTACTCCGGTATCGAAGCCTCCGAGCTGGAACGCATCCGTCTGGTCCTGCAAGTGCTGAAAGACAGCCCGCTGCCAGTGCCGAACATGCGCGACATCGAAGACCACGACGCCGTGTTCGTCCTCGGTGAAGACCTGACCCAGACCGCTGCCCGCATGGCCCTGGCCCTGCGTCAGGCGGTAAAAGGCAAGGCCGAAGACATGGCCGAAGCCATGCGCGTCCAGCCTTGGCTCGACGCCGCCGTGAAGAACATCGGTCAGCACGAGCTGAACCCGCTGTTCATCGCCAGCCTGGCTGAAACCAAGCTCGACGACATCGCCGAAGAATGCGTACACGCCGCTCCGGACGATCTGGCCCGCATCGGTTTCGCCGTGGCTCACGCCCTGGACGCCAGCGCCCCTGCCGTTGAAGGTCTGGACGCCGAAGCCCTGGAACTGGCCAAGCGCATCGCCGACGCACTGCTCGCGGCCAAGCGTCCACTGATCATCGCCGGTACTTCGCTGGGCTCCAAAGCCTTGATCGAAGCCGCTGCGAACATCGCCAAGGCCCTGAAGCTGCGCGAGAAGAACGGTTCGATCAGCCTGATCGTGCCGGAAGCCAACAGCCTCGGCCTGGCCATGCTCGGTGGCGAATCGGTTGATGCCGCGCTGCAAGCGGTCATCGACGGCAAGGCCGACGCCATCGTCGTGCTGGAAAACGATCTGTACACCCGCACCGCCAAGGCCAAGGTCGATGCGGCACTGAACGCTGCGAAAGTAGTGATCGTTGCCGACCATCAGAAGACCGCCACCAGCGATCGCGCGCATCTGGTTCTGCCAGCCGCCAGCTTCGCTGAAGGCGACGGTACGCTGGTCAGCCAGGAAGGTCGCGCCCAGCGCTTCTTCCAGGTTTTTGACCCGCAATACATGGACGCGAGCATTCTGGTCCACGAAGGCTGGCGCTGGCTGCACGCCCTGCGCGCCACCCTGCTGAACCAGCCGATCGACTGGACGCAACTCGACCACGTGACCGCTGCCGTTGCTTCGAGCACGCCGCAACTGGCGCGCATCGTCGACGCCGCTCCGTCCGCCTCGTTCCGCATCAAGGGTCTGAAACTGGCGCGTGAGCCGCTGCGTTACTCCGGTCGCACCGCGATGCGCGCCGACATCAGCGTTCACGAACCACGCACCCCGCAAGACAAGGACACCGCGTTCGCCTTCTCGATGGAAGGTTACTCGGGCTCCGCCGAACCGCGTCAGCAAGTGCCGTTCGCCTGGTCGCCGGGCTGGAACTCGCCGCAAGCCTGGAACAAGTTCCAGGACGAAGTCGGTGGTCACCTGCGCGCTGGCGATCCGGGCACCCGCCTGATCGAGAGCACCGGTGATTCGCTGAACTGGTTCGCCAGTGTTCCGCGCGCGTTCAACCCGGCCCAGGGCACCTGGCAAGCCGTGCCGTTCTACCACCTGTTCGGCAGCGACGAGAACTCGTCGAAAGCCGCTCCGGTCCAGGAACGCATCCCGGCCGCCTACGTTGCACTGGCCAAGTCCGAAGCGGACCGTCTGGGCGTCAACGACGGCGCATTGCTGAGCCTCAATGTTGCCGGCCAGACCCTGCGTCTGCCGCTGCGCATCAATGAAGAGCTGGGCGCTGGCCTGGTTGCACTGCCGGCCGGTCTGGCAGGCATTCCGCCGGCGATTTTCGGCCAAACCGTTGATGGTCTGCAGGAGGCAGCGCAATGACCTGGTTCACCCCTGAAGTGATCGATGTGATCCTGACGGTCATCAAGGCCATCGTGATCCTGCTGGCCGTGGTGGTCGCAGGCGCGTTGCTCAGCTTTGTCGAGCGTCGCCTGCTGGGCTGGTGGCAGGACCGTTACGGTCCGAACCGCGTGGGTCCGTTCGGCATGTTCCAGATCGCGGCCGACATGCTGAAGATGTTCTTCAAGGAAGACTGGACCCCGCCGTTTGCCGACAAGGTGATTTTCACCCTGGCACCGGTGGTGGCCATGTCCGCCCTGCTGATCGCTTTCGCGATCATCCCGATCACCCCGACCTGGGGCGTGGCGGATCTGAACATCGGCCTGCTGTTCTTCTTCGCCATGGCCGGTCTGTCGGTCTACGCGGTGCTGTTCGCCGGCTGGTCGAGTAACAACAAGTTCGCCCTTCTCGGCAGCTTGCGTGCCTCGGCGCAGACCGTGTCCTACGAAGTGTTCATGGGCCTGGCCCTGATGGGCATCGTGGTGCAGGTCGGCTCGTTCAACATGCGCGACATCGTCGAGTACCAGGCGCAGAACCTGTGGTTCATCATTCCGCAGTTCTTCGGCTTCTGTACCTTCTTCATCGCTGGCGTGGCCGTGACTCACCGTCACCCGTTCGACCAGCCGGAAGCGGAACAGGAACTGGCCGACGGTTACCACATTGAATACGCCGGTATGAAATGGGGCATGTTCTTCGTCGGTGAATACATCGGCATCATCCTGATCTCGGCGCTGCTGGTCACCCTGTTCTTCGGTGGCTGGCACGGTCCGTTCGGCATCCTGCCGCAACTGTCCTTCGTCTGGTTCGCACTGAAGACCGCGTTCTTCATCATGCTGTTCATCCTGCTGCGCGCTTCCATCCCGCGTCCGCGTTATGACCAGGTGATGGATTTCAGCTGGAAATTCTGCCTGCCACTGACCCTGATCAATTTGCTGGTGACCGCTGCAATCGTGTTGTGGAACACGCCTGCGGTTGCGGTTCAGTGAGGATTTGACCCATGTTCAAATATATTGGCGACATCGTTAAGGGTACCGGTACCCAGTTGCGCAGCCTGGTCATGGTCTTCGGCCATGGCTTTCGCAAGCGCGACACCCTGCAATACCCGGAAGAGCCGGTCTACCTGCCACCACGCTACCGTGGTCGCATCGTCCTGACCCGTGACCCCGATGGCGAAGAACGCTGCGTAGCCTGCAACCTGTGCGCCGTGGCTTGCCCGGTGGGTTGCATCTCGCTGCAGAAAGCTGAAACCGAAGACGGTCGCTGGTACCCGGACTTCTTCCGTATCAACTTCTCGCGCTGCATTTTCTGCGGTCTCTGCGAGGAAGCCTGCCCGACCACCGCGATCCAGCTGACCCCGGATTTCGAGATGGCCGAGTTCAAACGTCAGGACCTGGTGTACGAGAAAGAAGATCTGCTGATCTCCGGCCCCGGCAAAAACCCTGATTACAACTTCTATCGTGTTGCAGGTATGGCCGTTGCGGGCAAGCCGAAAGGCGCCGCACAAAACGAAGCCGAGCCGATCAACGTGAAGAGCTTGCTGCCTTAAGGAAGAACGATGGAATTCGCTTTCTATTTCGCATCGGGTATCGCTGTTGTGTCCACATTGCGTGTGGTCACCAACACCAATCCTGTGCACGCCCTGCTCTACCTGATCATTTCGTTGATCGCCGTGGCCATGACCTTCTTCGCACTCGGCGCTCCGTTCGCCGGCGTGCTGGAAGTGATCGCCTACGCTGGCGCCATCATGGTGCTGTTCGTGTTCGTGGTGATGATGCTGAACCTCGGTCCCGCCTCGGTTCAGCAGGAACGCACCTGGCTCAAGCCCGGGATCTGGGCGGGGCCGGTCATTCTCGCCGCCCTGCTGCTGGCCGAACTGCTGTATGTGCTGTTCGCTCACCAGAGCGGTCAGGCCATCGGCCACACCACCGTCGATGCAAAAGCCGTGGGCATCAGCCTGTTCGGTCCGTATCTGCTGGTGGTCGAACTCGCCTCGATGCTGCTGCTCGCTGCAGCCGTCACGGCGTTCCATTTGGGCCGTAACGAGGCGAAGGAGTAAGACATGCCTGCTATCCCTCTCGAACATGGATTGGCCGTCGCCGGCATCCTGTTCTGCCTTGGTCTGGTCGGCCTGATGGTCCGCCGCAACATTTTGTTCGTGTTGATGAGTCTGGAAGTGATGATGAACGCCTCTGCACTGGCCTTCATCGTTGCGGGCGCCCGCTGGGCGCAACCGGATGGACAGATCATGTTCATCCTGGTGATCAGCCTTGCAGCCGCCGAAGCCAGTATTGGCCTGGCGATCCTGCTGCAACTGTATCGCCGCTTCCACACGCTCGATATCGACGCTGCCAGTGAGATGCGCGGATGAACCTACTCTTTCTGACTTTCGTATTCCCTCTGATCGGGTTCCTGTTGCTGTCGTTCTCGCGCGGCCGCTTCTCGGAAAACCTGTCGGCGCTGATCGGTGTCGGCTCCATCGGCCTGTCTGCCATCGTCGCGGCCTACGTGATCTGGCAATTCAACGTCGCGCCACCGGAAGGTGGCGTCTACACCCAGGTGCTGTGGCGCTGGATGTCGGTGGAAGGTTTCCAGCCTGACTTCGCGCTGTACCTGGATGGTCTGTCCGTGACCATGCTCGGTGTGGTCGTTGGTGTCGGCTTCCTGATCCACCTGTTTGCATCGTGGTACATGCGTGGCGAAGACGGTTACTCGCGCTTCTTCTCGTACACCAACCTGTTCATCGCCAGCATGCTGTTCCTGATCCTGGGCGATAACCTGCTGTTCATCTACTTCGGTTGGGAAGGCGTGGGCCTGTGCTCGTACCTGTTGATCGGCTTCTACTACAGCAACCGCAACAACGGTAACGCCGCACTCAAAGCCTTCATCGTCACCCGTATCGGCGACGTGTTCATGGCGATCGGCCTGTTCATCCTGTTCCAGCAACTGGGCACGCTGAACGTCCAGGAACTGCTGGTGAAGGCGCCTGAGCACTTCAAGGTCGGCGATTTCTGGATCGTGCTGGCGACCCTGATGCTGCTGGGTGGTGCGGTCGGTAAATCGGCGCAACTGCCGCTGCAGACCTGGCTGGCGGACGCGATGGCCGGTCCTACCCCGGTTTCGGCACTGATCCACGCCGCAACCATGGTGACTGCCGGTGTCTACCTGATCGCCCGTACCCACGGTCTGTTCGCCTTGGCGCCGGACATCCTGCACCTGGTCGGCATCGTTGGTGGTGTGACCCTGGTACTGGCCGGTTTTGCCGCGCTGGTACAAACCGACATCAAACGTATCCTCGCCTACTCGACCATGAGCCAGATCGGCTACATGTTCCTGGCGCTGGGCGTTGGCGCCTGGGAAGGCGCGATCTTCCACCTGATGACCCACGCCTTCTTCAAGGCCCTGCTGTTCCTTGCCTCCGGTGCGGTGATCGTTGCCTGCCACCACGAGCAGAACATCTTCAAGATGGGCGGCCTGTGGAAGAAACTGCCGCTGGCCTACGCCAGCTTCATCGTCGGTGGTGCCGCTCTGGCCGCCCTGCCACTGGTGACTGCAGGTTTCTACTCCAAGGACGAAATCCTCTGGGAAGCGTTCGCCAGCGGCAACCACGGTCTGCTTTACGCAGGTCTGGTCGGCGCATTCATGACGTCGCTTTACACCTTCCGCCTGATCTTCATCGCGTTCCATGGTGAAGCCAAGACCGAAGCCCACGCCGGTCACGGCATCGCTCACTGGCTGCCGCTGTCGGTGCTGATCGTGCTGTCGACCTTCGTCGGCGCCATGATCGTTCCACCGCTGCACGGCGTACTGCCCGAGAGCGTTGGCCATGCCGGTGGCGAAGCCAAGCACAGTCTGGAAATCGCTTCGGGCGCCATCGCCCTGGCCGGTATCCTGCTGGCGGCCCTGCTGTTCCTCGGCAAGCGTCGCTTCGTGACCGCGATTGCCAACAGCGGCATCGGCCGTCTCCTTTCGGCCTGGTGGTTCGCTGCCTGGGGCTTCGACTGGATCTACGACAAACTGTTCGTGAAGCCGTACCTTGCGATCAGCCACATGCTGCGCAAAGACCCGCTCGACCAGACCATCGGTCTGATCCCGCGCATGGCCAAGGGTGGTCACACCGCCCTGAGCCGTACCGAAACCGGTCAACTGCGTTGGTACGCTGCTTCGATGGCTGCTGGTGCCGTGTTGGTCATCGGCGCTGTCGTGCTGGTAGCGGTCTGATATGAACCTTGCGAATTTGCGAAAGGAAACGAGCCCGTCATGATTCTGCCTTGGCTAATCCTGATCCCCTTCATCGGCGGCCTGCTGTGCTGGCTGGGTGAGCGCTTCGGCGCCACCCTCCCCCGCTGGATTGCGCTGTTGACCATGACCCTGGAACTCGCCCTCGGCCTCTGGCTGTGGGCCCACGGTGACTATTCATTTGCTCCGGCGCCTGGCGCCGATCCGACCTGGGCGCTTGAGTTCAAGCACGTCTGGATCCAGCGCTTCGGCATCAACGTGCACCTGGCCCTCGACGGCCTGTCGCTGCTGATGATCCTGCTGACCGGTCTGCTGGGTATCCTGTCGGTACTCTGCTCGTGGAAAGAGATTCAACGTCACGTTGGCTTCTTCCACCTGAACCTGATGTGGATCCTGGGCGGCGTTGTCGGCGTGTTCCTGGCCCTCGACCTGTTCATGTTCTTCTTCTTCTGGGAAATGATGCTGGTGCCGATGTACTTCCTCATCGCGCTCTGGGGTCACAGTTCTTCGGACGGCAAGAAAACCCGTATCTACGCCGCGACCAAGTTCTTCATCTTCACTCAGGCTTCCGGCCTGATCATGCTGGTGGCGATCCTCGGTCTGGTCCTGGTCAACTACAACAGCACCGGCGTGATCACCTTCAACTACGCCGATCTGTTGAAGACCAAGATGTCGATGACCACCGAGTACATTCTGATGCTCGGCTTCTTCATCGCCTTCGCGGTCAAGCTGCCAGTGGTTCCGTTTCACTCCTGGCTGCCTGACGCTCACGCCCAGGCGCCGACTGCAGGTTCCGTCGACCTCGCCGGTATCTTGCTGAAAACCGCGGCCTACGGTCTGCTGCGTTTCGCCCTGCCGCTGTTCCCGAACGCCTCGGCCGAATTCGCGCCGATCGCCATGACCCTCGGTCTGATCGGGATCTTCTACGGTGCGTTCCTCGCTTTCGCGCAAACCGACATCAAGCGTCTGATCGCCTTCTCGTCCGTTTCCCACATGGGCTTCGTACTGATCGGCATCTACTCCGGCAGCCAACTGGCGCTGCAAGGTGCCGTGATCCAGATGCTGGCGCACGGTCTGTCGGCGGCGGCACTGTTTATCCTCAGCGGTCAGCTGTACGAGCGTCTGCATACTCGTGACATGCGTGAGATGGGCGGTCTGTGGTCGCGTATCGCTTACCTGCCGGCGATCAGCCTGTTCTTCGCAGCCGCCTCTCTGGGTCTGCCGGGTACCGGTAACTTCGTCGGCGAGTTCCTGATCCTGATCGGTACGTTCGCCAGTGCTCCATGGATCACCGCGATTGCCACCTCCGGTCTGGTGTTCGGTTCGGTCTACTCGCTGATCATGATCCACCGCGCTTACTTTGGTCCGTCCAAATCGGATTCGATCCTGCACGGCATGGACGGTCGCGAACTGATCATGGTGCTGGGCCTTGCGGTACTGCTGATTTACCTCGGCGTCTACCCGCAACCGTTCCTCGACACTTCTGCCGCCACGATGCATGGCGTGCAGCAGTGGCTCGGCACCGCCTTCACTCAACTCGCTTCGGCCCGGTAAGAGCGCTATGGAATTCACGATTCAACACTTTATTGCGCTTGCGCCACTGTTGATCACCAGCCTCACCATTATCGTGGTGATGCTGGCAATCGCCTGGCGCCGCAACCACTCGCAGACCTTCCTGATTTCGGTGGCAGGTCTGAACCTGGCCTTGCTGTCGATCCTGCCAGCGCTGAAAGTCGCGCCTCTGGCCGTGACTCCATTGCTGCAGATCGACACCTTTGCCTGCCTGTACATGGCGCTGATCCTGGTCGCCACCCTCGCTTGCGTCACCCTCGCCCACGCCTACCTCGGCGATGGCGGTTCGGGTTACCCGGGCAACCGTGAAGAACTGTACCTGCTGATCCTGATGGCCGCCGCCGGTGGCCTGGTTCTGGTCAGCGCGCAGCACCTGGCCGGCCTGTTCATCGGTCTGGAACTGCTGTCGGTGCCGGTCTACGGTCTGGTGGCCTACGCCTTCTTCAACAAGCGTTCGCTGGAAGCCGGCATCAAGTACATGGTGCTGTCGGCCGCCGGTTCCGCGTTCCTGCTGTTCGGTATGGCGCTGCTGTACGCAGACTCGGGTTCGCTGAGCTTCGTCGGTATCGGTCAGGCCCTGGCCGCGACCGGCTTGCCAAGCTCGCTGGCACAACTGGGCCTGGGCATGATGCTGATCGGTCTGGCGTTCAAGCTGTCGCTGGTACCGTTCCACTTGTGGACGCCGGACGTGTACGAAGGTGCTCCGGCACCGGTGGCCGCGTTCCTCGCCACCGCGTCGAAAGTGGCTGTGTTCGCGGTCATGGTTCGTCTGTTCCAGATCTCCCCTGCCGCAAGCAGTGGCGTACTGAGCAACGTGCTGACCATCATCGCCATCGCTTCGATCCTGTTCGGTAACCTGCTGGCCCTGACCCAGAGCAACCTCAAGCGTCTGCTCGGTTACTCCTCCATCGCGCACTTCGGCTACCTGCTGATCGCACTGGTGGCGAGCAAGGGTCTGGCGGTGGAAGCCATCGGCGTGTACCTGGTCACCTACGTGATCACCAGCCTCGGCGCCTTCGGCGTGATCACCCTGATGTCCTCGCCGTACAACGGCCGTGACGCAGACGCCCTGTACGAATACCGCGGCCTGTTCTGGCGCCGTCCGTACCTGACCGCCGTACTGACCGTGATGATGCTGTCCCTGGCCGGTATCCCGCTGACCGCTGGCTTCATCGGCAAGTTCTACATCATCGCTACCGGTGTCGAGTCGCACCAATGGTGGCTGGTAGGTTCCCTGGTACTGGGCAGCGCCATCGGCGTGTTCTACTACCTGCGCGTGATGGTCACCCTGTACCTGATCGAACCAAACCTGCGCCGCCACGACGCCCAACTGCACTGGGAACAGAAAGCAGGCGGCGTGATGCTGCTGGCAATCGCTGTGGTTGCGTTCTTCCTCGGCGTCTACCCACAACCGCTGCTGACCCTGGTTCAGCAATCGGGCCTGGCGGGCTGATCGCTCAGCGATAGTTGGCTAGAAACAGAAACGGCACCTTCGGGTGCCGTTTTTGTTTTTGTGGGATTTTGATTTTCAACGCCCTCCCCTTTTTAGGAATTTGCCTTCAAAACGATGAGCAACGGCTGACATCACGCAGTTGGCCTATGCCGTTAAATTCGAAAGTCACCCATCAAGTGGAGATCCAGAAACCATGAAGCGAGATATTTTTTCAGAGTTGATGGACGGCCTAAAGGCGTTAGCCGAAGAACGCAAAGACAAAGTCACCTTGAAAAAAACGCGCGCCCAACGGATCGGAACCATGAAGGGCCAACTCACACTTCCCAATGACATCGATACCTCTCTGCCAGAAGACGTGCTGGATAGCTTCGAACGGTAGAAACGAACATTTGCATACATGGAACGATCAGACCCCACCCTGTGTGTGAGTTTCGCCCGCCCCACCTGACAAAATTGTAATTCCCCAATCACCTCCGCGTTATCTGCAGCCTGCAACGATGTCACCCGGCGACCATGCCGGCGGGCCCCTTGTCCGTCGAACAATAAAACCCACGCCGAAGCTCGTTCCCGTTCTGCCGAACCCAAGGAGTGATTGATGGTTAACAACACAAAAATATCGATGGCCGCTCTGGCAGTGGTCGTCGGCGCCGGGCCGTCCTCGGTGTTTGCAGAAGAAAAACCCGAAAGGTTTATCGAAGGCAGCAGCCTGACGGTGCTCAACCGTAACCTTTACTTCAACCGTGATCACCGCAACGGTCAGTCCAGCCCTACCGGCAATGGATACTCCGAAGCCTGGGCCCACGGCATCATCGGCAAGTTCGAATCCGGTTTCACCCAGGGCACCGTCGGGGTCGGGGTGGATGCATTTGCGATGATCGGCCTGAAGCTCGACACCGGCGACGGCCGCAACGGTGGCCGCAGTTCGTTCGATGTGTTGCCGGTCAACAGCGACGGTGAAGCACGGGACGAATACACCAAGGTCGGCGGCGCCGCCAAAGTGCGGGCCTTCGATACGGTGGTGAAAGTCGGTGATGTGTTCCCGGCCAACCCGGTGGTCGCGGCAGGTGATTCGCGATTGCTGCCGGAAAGCTTTCGCGGTGTGACCGCGACCAACAACAGCGTCGAAGACCTGTCGATCCAGGGCGGCCGGTTGCATGCGATGAGTCAACCGGTGTCCAGCGACCTGCGCGAGAACTTCGCGACCTTCTATGCCGGCCCGGTCAACTCGCCGTGGATCGCTTACGGCGGCGGCGATTACGCGCTGAACAAAAACCTGAGTTTCAGCCTGTACTCCAGCCGCCTCAAAGATGCCTGGAACCAGTACTACGCCGGCACCGCCTGGACGTATCCGCTGTCGGATGACCTGTCGCTGTTCGGCGGCCTGAATTACTACAAGGCGGTCGACGAGGGCAAACAATTGCTCGGCGAGTTCGACAACAACATCTGGAGCGGCCGCGTCGGCGTGAAACTCGGCGCGCATTCCGTCGCCCTTTCCCACCAGCGCAACAACGGCAACGACGACTTCGACTACTTGCGCCAGTCCGACTCGATCTTCCTCGACAACTCGATCCAGTACAGCGACTTCAACTCGCCGAAAGAACGCTCGTGGATGGTGCGCTACGACCTCGACATGACCCCCTACGGCGTGCCCGGCCTGTCGTTCATGACCCGTTATGCACGCGGCACCGACGCCGATTACTCCAACGCCAACGCCGTGTACATGCGCCGCGATGCCGACGGCAATCCACTGACCGACCAGAAGCGCTGGGAGCGTGACATCGAAGTCAAATACGTGGTGCAGAGCGGTTCGATGAAAGACCTGTCGCTGCGCCTGCGCCAGGCCACGACCAGAGCCACGGCATTTGAGTCGGACCTGGATGAGGCACGGGTGATCGTCGAATACCCGCTGGCGATTCTCTGAGTTTTACGAGCAATGCCCATTCACCTTTAGAAGCTCCTTGCTCCTTTGGTAAGAGGTGAATCCTTTGGCGTCCTTCGGGGCGCTTTTTTTTGTTCCGCAAATAACAGATCGATTTCTTGACCGGACAAGCGGTCACCTGCCATCTTCGCCAGCGCTGAAAAACAAGAACAACGAGGGATCGATGAGCGCGCGTAAAAACCTGGAAATCGAATACTTGAGAGGCGCGGCCGTCGCCATGACCCTCTTGAGCCACGTCAACATGATGCTGCCGTTTCACGCCGATACGCTGCTGAGGATCTTTTCTGTCTTCATGCCCTGGACCGGGGTCGATCTGTTCTTCTGCATTTCCGGTTTCGTGGTGAGCAAGGCCTATCTGGACTATTTCGACAAACACCGCGCGCAAGGCCAGCCGGGGCTGGCCGCCGCTTGTTTCTGGCTACGGCGCGCCTACCGGCTGTTGCCCACTGCGTGGCTCTGGATTCTCCTCCCGCTGTTGTTTTCCATTGTGTTCAACCAGTCGAACGCCTTCGGCTCGTGGTACGACAATCTGCGCAGTTTCACTGCCGTAGCAACATTCACTGGCAACATCGCTCATTACCAATCACTGCTGGGTTCCAGCCCCCAATACTGGAGCCTGGCGCTGGAGGAGCAGTTCTACTTCGTCTTTCCGTTTTTTCTGCTGTTCATAACGTCGCCACGCTGGCGCGTCATCGTCCTGTTCGCGCTCATTGCCTTGCAGTTTGGTGTGGATCGAAATCCTTTCGGCCACCCCATGAGCATCCTCACGTACTTCCGTCTGGACGCAATGCTCTGGGGAATTCTCCTGTGCCTGTTTACCCGAACCCGCCTCTATCGGCAGATCGAACCGCGTGAGCTGGGGCAGAGTTCGACCAGATCCATGTTCTGCACGCTTTTTCTGCTCTACATGCTGGGTGCTGTCGCCATACAACTGATAGCCATGCCGATTGCCGTCGGCATGGTCGCGCTCGTCGCGGTGCTGATTGTCTGGCTGGCGAGTTACGAGAAGGGTTACATCTACTGCCCGGCCTTCATGCGCGGTTTCATGCAGTGGGCCGGCTCGCGATCCTATGGACTCTACGTGATTCACGTCTTCACCAATCACCTGAGTACAGAGATCTGGACCCGTGTGGCCGCCAGTCAGGGCGTGCCTCTGGACGGGCGTTTTACCCTTGAGCTGTTAGCGACGTCTCTGGTTCTGCTGGTAGTGCTGAGCGAGCTCAATTACCGCTTTATCGAAACGCCCCTGCGCCAGCGTGGAGCAGAGATTGCCCGCCGCAAACTGAGCCATGAAGCGCCTGCGGTAACTGCCGGCGCGACTGCTGAGCCATTGCCAGTCAAATAACCCGCAAACGCAAAAGCGCGGCAGACGCCAGGGTCTTCCGCGCATGACCACAATGGCCGGGTGCACACCGTGAAAGTGCGCAGCATCAGCTGCCGCTGTTCCGGCAAGCACCCGCCACGCGGTACTTGAGCGTATTGAGCTGCCCGTTCGAATCCTCATAGGTCATCGCAGTGGGGACGACGGCGCAAGCGGGCTGGGGCTTCACAACGCTGACGATTTTCACCACATCAAGCTTCATTCCGTATTCGTAATCCTTCACCACGGGCGCCGCCTTGCCCCGTTCGGCCGCGTATTGCTCCATGGCCTTGGCGTTGGCGCTGAACGCTCGCTCGAAGGTTCGATCACCACCGCCTTCGGCCAGCACATTCACAGACATCGCCATGGCGCCGGCGAAGGTCATCCACTTGATCCACTTCATGTTCAATTCCTCCAAAAAAGCCCGGCATCGGAATTCGGACGACAGGCTTGTTCCAGCGCGGCGTTTTTAAAGGTCCTTGGTGGTGTCGTCTTTCTTCTCATTGACGACAACCGGGTCGCGGGCCTTTTCCCTGGCGACATACAACTCCATGGAGCGCTCGTTGGCGGTCATCATTCGGTCGAAGGTGCGATCCCCGCCACCTTCGGCCAACACCAGCGAAGACATCATCAGAGCCACGGCAAACGCGCCAATCTGTGCAAGTTTCATCGTTGATTCCTCATTCAAGTCACTGACGGGATCAAGGTAACAATCCGAACCTTTCGTGACGGTGGCGCCGAAATTACATATCCGTCATGTAGAAAGGCCCGCAATCGCGGGCCTGTAGTTGAGGCAAAAAGTGACTAGGCAGCCGTGGGGGATTCCTCGTCCCGACGATGCGCCAGCTGATACAGCGCTGGCAGGATCAGCAGCGTGAGAATGGTCGAGGACAGAATTCCGCCAATCACCACCGTCGCCAGCGGTCGCTGCACCTCGGCCCCGGTGCCGGTCGCAAGAGCCATCGGAATGAAGCCTAAAGACGCCACCAGCGCCGTCATCAACACCGGGCGCAATCGCGTCAGCGCGCCTTCATGGATCGCTTCGGACAACGACCGGCCTTCCTCCCGCAAGTTGCGAATGAACGCGATCATCACCAGCCCGTTGAGCACCGCCACGCCGGACAGCGCGATAAACCCGACGCCCGCCGAGATCGACAGCGGAATGTCCCGAAGCCACAACGCCATGACCCCGCCGGTCAGCGCAAACGGAATCCCGGTGAACACCAGCAAGCCGTCCTTGAGGTTGTTGAACATCATGAACAGCAACCCGAACACCAGCAGCAACGCCACCGGCACCACGATCTGCAAGCGCTTGGCCGCCGATTGCAGTTGCTCGAACTGACCGCCCCAGGTGGTCCAGTAACCCGCCGGCACCTGCACGTCGCGCTCGATCACCTCGCCCGCCTCGGCGACGAAAGAACCGATGTCGCGCCCACGTACGTTGGCGCTGACGATCACCAGGCGCTTACCGTTTTCGCGGCTGACCTGATTCGGCCCCAGCACCAGATCGAGGCTGGCAACGTCCTTCAGCGCAATGAAACCGATCTGACTGGAAGCATCACCACCCGCCGCTGGCACCGGAATCAGCAGCGCCGACAACCCGTCGATGTCCTTGCGCATGGCGTCGGACAACCGCACCACCATGTCGAATCGACGGTCACCTTCATACAACGTCCCGGCCTTCTGCCCGCCGACGGCCACCGCGATGGTGTCCTGCACATCACCGACGTTGAGCCCGTAACGCGCAGCCTTGTCGCGGTCGATGTTGATGGTCAGCACCGGCAGACCGGTGGTTTGCTCGACCTTGACCTCGGACGCACCGTCGACCTTCTGCATCGCGGCGGCAATCTTCGCCGCCGTGGCGTTGAGCACGTCCATGTCATCGCCGAACACCTTGACCGCCACGTCGCTGCGCACGCCGGAGATCAGTTCGTTAAAGCGCAACTGGATCGGCTGCGACAGTTCATAGTTGCTGCCCGGCAGCGTCGCCGCGGCCTGTTGCAGTTCGGCCATCAGGGTTTCGCGGGACTTGCCCGGGTCAGGCCATTGCTCTTTGGGCTTGAGCATCACGTAGCTGTCGGAGATGTTCGGCGGCATCGGGTCAGAGGCGATTTCCGCAGTACCGGTGCGGGCGAACACGCGCTCGACTTCCGGCACTTTATTGAGGATCAACGTTTCCAGCCGCTGCTGCATATCCACCGATTGCGTCAGGCTGGTGCCCGGCACGCGCAACGCCTGCAAGGCAAAATCGCCTTCGCTGAGACTCGGCACAAACTCGCTGCCCATGCGGCTGGTGACCACGCCACTGAGGACGATCACGCCCAGCGCCGCACCCACGGCAACAGCACGATGCGACATCACCCAGGCCAGCGCCGGTGCATACACGCGACGTGCACCACGCATCACCACGCCCTCTTCTTCCTTGACCTTGCCGGTCACGAACAACGCAATCGCCGCCGGCACAAAGGTCACGGACAAGAGCATGGCGCCGAGCAACGCGATGACCACGGTGAACGCCATCGGGTGGAACATTTTTCCCTCGACGCCGCTCAGAGCGAAGATCGGCAGATACACGACCATAATGATCAACTGGCCGAAAATCAGCGGTCGCCGCGCCTCTTTCGCTGCCGCAAACACTTCATGGAAACGCTCGGATCGCGTCAGCAGACGCCCGTGATGCTGCTGCGCATGGGCCAGTCGGCGCAGGGTGTTTTCAACGATTACCACCGCGCCGTCGACAATGATCCCGAAGTCCAGCGCGCCGAGGCTCATCAGGTTGGCGCTGACCTTGTTGCTGAACATGCCGGTGAAGGTGAACAACATCGACAGCGGAATCACCATCGCCGTGATCAGCGCAGCGCGGATATTGCCGAGGAACAGAAACAGGATAGCGATCACCAGAATCGCGCCTTCGACGAGGTTCTTCTTCACCGTGGCGATGGCCTTGTCGATCAGATGCGTGCGGTCGTACACCGGCACCGCGATCACGCCGGCGGGCAACGATTTGTTGATCTGTTCGAGCTTCGCGGCGACGGCCTGGGAAACCGTGCGACTGTTTTCACCGATCAACATGAACACCGTGCCGAGCACCACTTCGCGGCCATTTTCCGTGGCGGCGCCGCTGCGCAGTTCGCGGCCGATGTCCACGGTGGCGACGTTCTTGATCCGGATCGGCGTGCCGTCGACGTTGGCCATGACGATGTTGGCGATGTCCTCGGTGCTCGCCACCTGGCCCGGCGCGCGAATCAGCAATTGCTCGCCGCTGCGCTCGATGTAGCCGGCGCCGACGTTGGCGTTGTTGCGCTCCAGCGCCGTCACCAGATCGGTGAGGGTCAGTTTATAGGCCGCGAGTTTTTTCGGGTCGGGCGCAATCTGGTACTCCTTGGCAAAACCGCCGATGGTGTTGATCTCGGCCACGCCGGGGACGTTGCGCAGTTGCGGCTTGATGATCCAGTCCTGGATCACCCGCAAGTCGGTCGGCGTGTAGGGCGTGCCGTCATCTTTCAGCGCGCCTTCTTTGGTCTCGACCGTCCATAAGAAGATCTCGCCGAGACCGGTGGAAATCGGCCCCATCACCGCTTCCACGCCTTCGGGCAACTGCTCCTTGGCCGACTGTAATCGTTCGTTGACCAATTGCCGCGCAAAGAACAGATCGGTGCCGTCCTTGAAGATCACCGTGACCTGGGACAACCCCGAACGCGACAGCGAGCGCGTCTGCTCCAGCGCCGGCAGGCCGGCCATCGCGGTTTCAATCGGAAAGGTGATGCGCTGCTCGGTTTCCAGCGGCGAGAACCCGGCCGCGCCGGTGTTGATCTGTACCTGGACATTGGTGATATCGGGCACGGCGTCGATCGGCAGCTTCTGATAACTGGCGATGCCGAGGCCGGCCATGAGCAGAACGGCGAGCAGCACGATGATGCGCTGCTCGATGGCAAACTGGATCAGGCGTTCGAACATGGGAGTCTTCCGCGATTAATGACTGTGCTCGGCCGAGGCTTTGCCCAGCTCCGATTTGAGGACGAAGCTGCCGGCGCTCGCGACTTGCACGCCAGGCTCCAGTCCGGCGGTGACTTCCACTTGCCCCGCCGCGCGACTGCCCAGCTCTACCGCTTGGGCCTTGAAGCCATCTTCTGTGCGGACGAAGACCGTGGGTTTGTCCTCGACGGTCTGGACTGCGGTTTCCGGTACGGCGACTTTGGCCTGACGGCTGTCGGTGGCGACCAGCGCGGTGACAAACAGGCCCGGGCGCCATGAGCCTTGCGGGTTTTCCAGGGTGACGCGCACGGTCGCGGTGCGGGTCTGTTCGCCGAGCAGGCTGCCGACGTAAGCCACGGTGCCGCTGACTTCGGCGTTCAACTCCGCCGCGCTGACGGTGACGGGTTTGCCCACTTGCACCTTGTTCAGGTCCTTCGGTGAAACGCCGAACGTGACCCACACCCGCGACAGATCCGAAAGCGTAAACGCCGCCGTGGTTTCGTCGACCACCTCCCCTGGCGTCAGGTGCTTTTCCACCACCACGCCGTCGAAAGGCGCGCGCAGTTCATAGCGATTGCCTCCGGTGGCGACCACGCTGCCACTGAGCACGCTGATCTTTTGCCGGGCATTGCTCACGGCGATTTCGGCTTCTTCCAGAGCCTGACGTGCCTGGAGGAAATCCTGTTCGGCGGAGATCTTGTCCTGCCACAGTTTCTTCTCGCGCTCGAACGTCGTGCGGGCCAAAGCCAGACGGCGTTGCGCGGCTGCCTGCTCGCTGCGCTGATCGGAAATCTGCTGACTGGCGATCACCGCCAGCAACTGGCCCTTTTTCACCGACTGCCCGAGATTGACCGACACCGACTCGACCACGCCCGGCACGCGCGGCACCACATGCGCGGTGCGGTCTTCGTCAAAACGCACTTCACCGGGGAACGACAGGCCGAGGCTGAAGCTATGCGCCTGGGCGGCGGCCAGTTGAATCCCCGCCGCCGCGATCTGCTCGGCCGTCAATTCTATGTGCCCTTCTTCGGCATGCTCGCCGTCAGCAGCGGCGCCTTCTTCGGCGTGATCGGCGTGTTCCGCCGCTTCGTCGGCATGCGCATCGATGGACGCATTGCCGCTCCACATCGAGCCGATGCCAATGCCCAGCGCCAACGTCGCCGCAGCGACTACAATCAGTTTTTTATCCATGGAAACTCCTCTGCGCCAAACCATCGCGCAGTGATCAGAAAGTTGAAATTCAAGGGTTGGCGCTGAGGTCGCCGAAGATGCGTTCGATGCGGACCCGGGCGTCGGTCGCCTCGCTCACCGCCTGGATGTATTGGCTGCGAGCGGCGATCAATGTGCGCTGGGCGTCGAGCACGTCGAGGAAGCCGAACTTGCCCATTTCGAAACCGCGAGTGGCGCTGTCCACCGCACTTTGCGCGGCGGGCAGAATGGTCCGGTCGAATGCCTGGATTTCGCCGTTGGCGGTCTGCCATTGCGCCAGCGTGGTCTGGATTTCCGTGCGCAAACGCAGCTCGGTGGCGTTGCGCAGGTCCCGCGCCTGATCAGTACGCCGCGCCGCCGCCAGCACGTTGCCCTGATTGCGGTTGAACAGCGGAATCGGCATCGACAGCCCCACCACGTTGACCCGCTCGCGCTCGGTTTCGCTGTACTGGCTGCCGATGCTGACGGTGAGATCGGGAATCCGCTGGGACTTTTCCAGCCCCAGCGACGCCTCGCGCTGGTCGATCTGCAACTTGGCCAGGCGCAGCTCCGCCGTCTCGTTCAGGCGCTCAAGCAAACGGGTGGGCGGCGGTACGCTGGGCAGACTTTGAGTCGCGCTCTGCACCGTGGTCGACGTCGGCAACGGTGCGCCCATGACCTGCGCCAGCTGCTGGTACGCATTGGCCTGATCGCGCTCGGCGCGGCTCAATTCCAGGCGCACTTCCGAAAGCTGCACTTGCGCCCGCGTGCCTTCCACCGGCGACGACTTGCCCGCCTCGATCCGCCCCTGTGCCACACGCAAACCGTGCTCGGCGAGCTGCAGCGACTGCCGGGCCAGTTGCAAACGTTGCTGCGCGGTTTGCGCACCGTTGAACGCTTGAAGCACGTCGGCGCGCAGTGCGTTGCGCTTGCGCTCCAGCTCGATGCCGGCGGCATCCTGCGCACGACTCGCTACTTCAATCCGCGCGCCACGCTTGCCGCCCAGCTCGATCGGCTGGCTGAGCATCACCGTGGTGGTGCGCGATTCGCGCCGGGTGTCTTCGGCCTCCCACGACACCTCGGGGTTGGGGATCAGCCCGGCCTGCTTGCGGTCGCCTTCGGCAATGCCGATTTCCCACTGTGCGGCGGCCAGCTCCGGGTTGCCGGCGAACGCGGTTTGCAGTGCCTGATCCAGCGTCAAAGTCGATGCGCCGGCAAGGCTGGTACAAGCCAGCAACAAGAGGCCGCTGGCGGTTTTTTTCAGGCGTGATCGCGCCGTCAGTTCAATTAAACCGGGCAATGGAAGGCTTCCTTCAATCAAGAATCGTTGATGGCGCAACGGTAGGGTTTTGAACTTATCGACAAGGTGACGTGAACATTACAAATCCGTTATCCACGGTTTATCGAAGTTGTTTTGCTCTAGGATTCGAAGTTCGAATGGCTTTATTGCAATAGATAGAAACAAATGCACGTTAGTTATCTGCCGGACAGCACTTGCCGAAATGAAAGTCGTGAAAAATGCGCCATTCCACTGCGACAGGCTGTCGCGGACGGCCGATTTAAAGCGCTCAGGCGTTGACTCTGTAGCCACTACAGCCTTTACCGTGCCCGCCACTCAGTTTCAAAGTCCGTCAGGAAGCCCCTGCAAAAACTGCAACTTCCAGACTCACTTACTTAAATACCCATTCATTAAAAGTGGTGAAACATCATGCGAATCCTTGTCGTCGAGGACGAGCTTAAAGCTGCCGAATACTTGCATCAGGGCCTGACCGAAAGTGGTTATATCGTTGACCACGCCGTTAATGGCGCTGACGGTTTGCACCTGGCGCAACAACAGGTTTATGACCTGATCATTCTCGATGTGAACCTGCCGGAACTCGATGGCTGGAGCGTGCTGGAACAACTGCGTCGCACCCACTCCACCCGGGTGATGATGCTCACCGCACGCGGGCGGCTGGCGGACAAGATCCGCGGTCTGGATCTGGGCGCCGACGATTATCTGGTCAAGCCGTTCGAGTTCCCGGAACTGCTGGCGCGGGTACGCACGTTGATGCGCCGTAGCGAAAACATCCCGGTGCCGCAGGTGCTCAAGGTCGCCGATCTGGAACTCGATCCGGGCCGTCACCGGGCGTTTCGAGGCACGCAGCGCATCGACCTGACCACCAAGGAGTTCGCCCTGCTGCACCTGCTGATGCGCCAGTCCGGCGAAGTGCTGACCCGCACCCAGATCATCTCGCTGGTGTGGGACATGAATTTCGACTGCGACACCAACGTGGTCGAAGTTTCGATCCGTCGCTTGCGGGCGAAGATCGACGACCCGTTCGACAGCAAACTGATCCACACCCTGCGCGGTGTCGGCTATGTGCTGGAGGCCCGGGAATGAAGCCGGCCAGTCTGTCGCTGCGACTGGGGCTGACCGTGAGCATCCTGGGTGCGCTGCTGGTGGTTTTCCTGGCGATTCTTGCCTACTTCGCACTCACCCATGAACTCAATGCGTTGTCCCGGGACAGCCTGGAAAAGAAGCTGGAACAGGTCGAGCACAGCCTGACGCTGTACTTCGACACCGGCGAGATCAGCGCCAAGCCGCACATTCTGCTCGATCAGGTCATGGGGCATGACAACCTGACCCTGACCATTTACGACCTGAACAACCTGCGCACCCCGCTGCTCAAGTCCGGCTCGGGCCTGACCGATCCACGGATTGAACTGAAGGCAGTTCGGGCGACCACCGATCAGTTGACCCACACCGACAGCGCCGATGCTGAAGGCGCGAAGTTTCTCACCGTTTCCAAGCTGATTCGCCTCAAGGACGGCAGCAACGTACCGGTGCTGCTGTCGATGGATAACGCCCACGATCAGGCTCTGCTCAGTGCTTATTTGCGCTCGACGTTGATGGCTTTGCCATTGCTGCTGGTATTCATCGGCCTGACCGCATGGGGGGCGGTGCAACGAGGGCTGGCCCCGCTTCGGGAGTTTCGCAAAGTGGCGGCACGAGTGACGACGCAGGATCTCGATCACCGGTTGTCGGTGCTGAACATGCCCCAGGAACTCAGCGAACTGGCGCAGGGCATCAACGTCATGCTCGATCGACTGGACAGCGGCGTGCAGCAGTTGTCGCAGTTCTCCGATGACCTGGCCCACGAACTGCGCACGCCGATCAACAACCTGATGGGCAAGGCCCAAGTGACGCTGTCGCGAGAGCGCTCGGTCGAGGAATACACCAACGTTCTGGTGTCCTGCACCGAGGAGCTGGAGCGGGTCGCGCGGATTGTTTCGGACATGCTGTTCCTGGCCCAGGCGAGCCAGCCTGCGGCACACACCTCGTTCGAGCCGATTGCGCTGGAGCAAGAGGCGTTCAAAGTGGCGGATCTGTTTTTCCTGACGGCACAGGACAAACAGATCGATCTGAAGGTCATCGGCAGCGCTCAGGTATCGGGCGACCGGCTGATGATTCAGCGAGCGATTTCCAATCTGCTGTCCAATGCCCTGCGCCACTGCCCGTCCGGCAAGACCGTTTCGCTGTTCATCGAAAAGGCGCCGAACGAGGTGTCGCTGCGGGTGAGCAATCCCGGCACAGGCATCGAAGCGCAGCACCTGCCGTATCTGTTCGACCGTTTTTACCGGGTCGACAGCAGTCGCACCCGTTCACAGGGCAGTACCGGGCTGGGGCTGGCCATCGTGCATTCGATCATGACCTTGCATCAGGGCTCCGCGCAGGTTCAAAGCCGTCCGGGGGCGATGACGGTGTTCAGTCTGGTGTTTCCTGTGATGCACCGGGAACGGCACTGAACCGTCAAGCCGATTTGTGCGGTGTTTTCTCAAACCTCATGGGAAAAATCACCGCACAAGTGCTGCATCCATCTCCGTAAATCCTTCAGTACGAATTTGCGTCGTCCCCGCGCTGAAACGTCCGACAGCGGCACACGACAAAAAGCCTCAAACCGCTGACTCCTTTCGCATGGTTCGCCCGTTGCCACGCAGTGCTGCCCCCCAGAAACACATCCGCCCGGCGTCAATTCACGTTTTATCAGTACGTATTTCGACACCGCTGAAACCCGCGGCTGGAAACGTCCGGACATTTTTGACCCCGCCCTCACCGCCCTTTTAGATTCGGTTCGTGCTTGCAACAGCACTCCCAAACAACAACCAAGGAGCAACATCATGGGCTACATGGGCAGCTTGAACGCAAACCCTATCGATGAACTGGAAGAGCAGGAAGCACCCTCGCCAGAGCAGATCGAAGCGCTGCAACTGACCGAGGAAGAACAGGCGGAACTCAACGCCGAGTGACAGAACCCGCGGGGGCTCTGCGCCCTCGCGGGCTTTCCAGGAAGGGAATCATGGACAAGACAACGTTGGCCGAGCGTGAGCTCACGGCCGCTCAGGCAGAACGGCGTATTCACACCGAACTTTCACGCCTGGGCCTCACACCACACACCCGCACCCTCGGCAGCAAAGTGGTTGCCGTTCAGGCCAGTCTGCATGGCAGCGACAACCGTCATGCCCGTGGCTCCGGCAAGGGCTATGCGGATCAGGCGCACCTGGGCGCGCTCTTTGAAGCGCTCGAGCATTACTGGACGGATGAGCTCTGTACCTACGATGTTCACCACGAGACGGAAGGCTATTTCAAAGACACGCCGGTGTTTGCCGATGACTCGCTTCTGCACAGGCTCACTTGCCAGCAAAACGTGCGCATCACCTGCCGGACCTATGTCTGTCCGCCGTGGCATGACCGGTTTTCCTATCCGGTGGCGCTGACCTCGCCGAACGGTTCACCTTTGCCCTCGTCACCGGATATGGCGGACTACCGCGCCGTGCAGCGCTACGCCAGCAACAGCGGCACCGCGATTGGCGCCACTTACAACGAAGCGATGCTGCACGCCGCCAACGAATGCATCGAGCGCGACGCCGTGTCGTTGTTTTTGCTCAACCATTTTTACTACGAGAATCATCCACCACTGCGGCGGGTGGCGCGTCTCACTGAAAGCGACGAACTCGGTCGTCTGTGGGCCGATGCCGAACAGGAGATCGACGGCGAAATCGTGCTTGTGGATATCAGTACCGAGTTCACGACCCGGACTTTTCTGGCCCTCACCACGAAGCCGGGCGCTCACCCACAGGTATTCGGCAGTGGCAGCTCCCTCGACCCGCGCCACGCGGCGTGGCGGGCGCTCACTGAACTGGTGCAATTGCAACTCAGCGCCGCCGAACCCGAATACCGACAGACGCTGAACAACGCGCTGCGCAATCTGCAGCCCTTCCCGCGCCTGCTGCGCTGTGCGCAGTTCGATCCGCAGACGCTCCTGCATCGCTGCGTTCAACACGAAATCAGACTGCCGGATTCCGCTAAAGACCTGTCGGTGGAAAACCAACTGTACTTGCTGACTCAAGACCTGCGGATTCATGGCCGTACGCTGGGGGCCGCCATCCTGCAGCGAACCGAGCTCGGCACCACCCTGCTCAACGTGGTGATCCCCGGACTGGAACGCTTCTTCGTGGTCTCCAGCGGCAACGTCGTCATTCCGCAAGCCCGAGGCCGTACGCTGGAGAGGCCAGCCGTATGAACCGACTCGATCGCACCCGGGAACTGACACTGGCCCGTTCGATGCGCCTTTACCTCAACGAGAACGGCACGGTTGGCCACTTCCTCGAACCACGAGGCAGCGGACTGCACCACGTTTTTTTCCTGCGGGTGAACGATGAGCTCTGGGTCGGCCGCAAGCTCCTGCAGCGTGACCGGCATTTCCGGTGGCAGGCCGGCAGTGCGCTCAAACCCGACATGTTGTTTGGCCCGCACCTCCACTCATTGTGGGGTGATGACGGGTTGTCGATCGGCTATCGGACGGTCTCCCCCGCAGACAAAGCGCAGTTCTTCGAGCACGCCTTGCATCAGGCTGACAGCGAGGTCCTGTTTCCCTTTCCGCTGCTGGATGAGGCGGGCCGGGAAGCGGTCTGCCCGGCAGACTTCTGGCAATGCAACGAATCACTGGCCGAACAGCTGAACACTGACGAACACCACTTGCGCGAATACTGCGCCGGGCTGCTCCAGGCCATCACTGAAAAAGGCGCGCTGATTTACGACCCGGCCTGTTCGACCGGCGCGTTCATCGCCCACCTCGCCCGCGCCCTGCCCGACTGTCTGTGCCTGGGCAGTGACCGTTCGGCCTCGATGATCGAACACGCCAGGCGCTGGCACAGCGGAACATCCATCGAATTCGACGTGCTGGAGGCGAGTGAAGCTTTCGATTCCGGGATTCGCTGCGATGTCTTGGTCCTGCGGTTCCTCAACGCCGAAGTCTTGACCCGACGGGATGCCCAGGCCGCATTCGAATCGCTGATCCGCTGCGTCAAGCCCGGCGGCACGATCCTCGTTTTCGGGCACACCCCGGTGTTGATTTCGGTCACCTGGCTCGCCTCCCTCCACCACCTGAAACTTGAATCCAGCGTCGCGGCACGGCCCGGGCAGGTCGAGCTGTTCCAGTTCTATCGTCTGACGGTTCCGGCGCCATGAGTTTTTCCCTGCACAGCCGAGGTTATTACCCGACCGGCGACGGCCATCAACTCTATTGGGAACGGCATGGTGTTCCGGGACACGAACCGGTGTTTTTTATCCATGGTGGTCCCGGCGGGCGTATCAGCCGCCACCATTTGCAGTTCTTCGACACGGGCCGGTTCGACATCATCCTGTTTGATCAACGAGGTTGCGGACGCTCGACGCCCTACGGCGAACTTCGGGATAACACTACCGGGCAGTGTGTCGAAGACATCGATGCCCTGCGCCAGCATTTCGGCTTCGAAAAAATCAGCGTGCTGGGGGTGTCATGGGGTAGCTGGCTGGCGATCCAGTACCAACAGCGCTATCCGCAGCACCTGCTGAAAACCACGCTGGTCTCGGTATTCGTGCCGTTTGCCGACAATGTCCGGGCCTACGATCAGGCGCTCAATGACGGGCTGGCGCAATCGCCTCAAATGTCGCCCAGCCACCGTGCCAGGGACATCTACCGAATCCTCGGCGAAGGCTGTCCATCGCAGCAACACCGCGCCGCCATCGAATGGTTGAACGCTGTTCTACGTCGCACAGGGCAGACGATTTGCCCCGACACACTTGAGCGTTTCGTCGATCAGGAAGCCGTGCTCGCGATTCGTCTGGAACTGCATTACCACCTGCAGAACTACTGCTTCACGCCAAAGGATGAAGACCTGACCCTCGATGACAACACCCTGCTGATCCAGGGCATCCGCGATACCCATGGCATGGCCAGCGTGCGCTGGCTCAGGCAACGCATGAACATCCACTGCCGGCTGCTGCACGCCGGGCACAACGCCTTTGAAAACGCCCTCCTTAAAGCGGTGCGCCGGGCGGTGAAACGTGAAATCGAGGGCTAAAAAAAACGGCACCCGAAGGTGCCGTTCCGCCCCGCAAAAAACCTTACTTGCGTGCCGCCTCCCACGACTTGAGCAGTTCGTTGTAGCTCACGGTTTCGCCCTTCGGCTTCTCGTTGGCCAGTTTCGGTTTTGGTGCGCCCGGTTGGTCGAACCAGTATTGCGCGTCGCGCTCGGGGTTCATTTTCGGTGCGCACACCGCTTGGGCCTTGGACCGTTCCAGACGGGTCATGATCGCGTCCTGGTCCTTGGCCAGACCGTCGAGGGCCTGTTGCGGGGTCTTCTCGCCGCTGGCGGCCTCAGCGATGTGGCTCCACCACAGTTGCGCCAGGCGTGGGTAGTCCGGCACGTTGGTGCCGGTCGGGGTCCATTGCACGCGGGCCGGGCTGCGGTAGAACTCGACCAGACCACCGAGTTTCGGTGCCAGATCGGTCATCGCTTGCGAGTTGATGTCCGATTCACGAATCGGCGTCAGGCCGACGATGGTTTTCTTCAACGAAACGGTTTTCGAGGTCACGAACTGCGCGTACAGCCAGGCCGCGAGTTTCTGTTTCTCAGGCGTGGATTTCATGAAGGTCCACGAGCCCACGTCCTGATAACCGAGTTTCATCCCCTCTTCCCAGTACGGTCCACGCGGCGACGGCGCCATACGCCATTTCGGCGTGCCGTCGGCGTTGACCACCGGCAGGCCCGGTTTGGTCATGTCGGCGGTGAACGCGGTGTACCAGAAGATCTGCTGGGCGATGTTGCCCTGGGAGGGTACCGGGCCGGATTCGGAGAAGGTCATGCCCGCCGCTTCCGGTGGCGCGTACTTTTTCAGCCAGTCGACGTATTTGGTGGTGGCGAACACCGCCGCCGGGCCGTTGGTGTCGCCGCCGCGGGTCACGCTGGAGCCGACCGGGTGGCAATCCTCGACACGAATCCCCCACTCGTCCACCGGCAAGCCGTTGGGAATGCCCTTGTCGCCGCCACCGGCCATGGAGAACCAGGCATCGGTGAAGCGCCAGCCCAGCGACGGGTCTTTCTTGCCGTAGTCCATGTGCCCGTAAATGCGCTTGCCGTCGATTTCCTTGACGTCTTCGCTGAAGAATTTGGCGATGTCTTCATAGGCCGACCAGTTCACCGGGACGCCCAGTTCATAGCCGTACTTTTCCTTGAACTTGGCTTTCAGGTCGGCACGCTCGAACCAGTCGGCGCGGAACCAGTAAAGGTTGGCGAACTGCTGGTCGGGCAACTGATAGATCTTGCCGTCCGGCGCGGTGGTGAAGGAGATGCCGATGAAGTCCTTGATGTCGAGGGTCGGCGAGGTGAAGTTCTTGCCTTCGTTGGCCATCAGGTCGGTGATCGATTCGGTCTTGCCGTAGCGAAAGTGCGTACCGATCAGGTCCGAGTCGTTGACCCAGCCGTCGTAGATGTTCTTGTCCGACTGCATCACCGTCTGCATTTTTTCCACAACGTCGCCTTCCTGCAGCAGGTCGTGGGTCAGCTTGATACCGGTGATTTCGCTGAAGGCCTTGGCCAGCACCTTGGATTCATATTCGTGGGTGGTCAGGGTTTCCGAGACGACCTTGATGTCCATCCCGCGAAACGGCTCGGCCGCCTTGATGAACCACTTCAGTTCTTCGAGTTGCTGCTCGGCCGTCAGGGTCGACGGCTTGAACTCGCTGCCGATCCATTTTTTTGCGGCATCTTCGTAGGCGTCGGCCCAGGCGGACGCGCTCAAACCGCTGAGTGCCAGCATGGCTGCCAATGAAATGCTATGTCGCAGCTTATTTTTCTTATCGAACATAGAGACCTCCTGTTAGGTTTTCGGAGCAAGATTGCCGAGCGATTCGACTAGCCCCAACGCATCACAGCCAACAGCCACACCAGGGACAACGCGGACGCTACCCAGATGCTCCAGTCGGTCACGCCGATTACCAGCAGATGCAGGTAGGCGCTGCCGAGAAGACCAATGAACAAGCGATCGCCACGGGTGGTGGCAATCGGCAGAAACCCTCGCCGCAAGATGCTCGGCGAGCGCAGTTCCCAGGTGGTCATGCCCACCAGGATCAAACCAATCACGATGAAAAACGCCGCCGTCGGGACGGTCCAGCTCATCCATTCCATCATCAGTTCCTCAGACCCGGCCCAGGGCAAAGCCCTTGGCCACGTGGTTGCGAACGAACCAGATCACCAGCATGCCGGGGAGGATAGTCAACACCCCCGCCGCCGCCAGTACGCCCCAGTCAATGCCGGACGCCGACACCGTGCGCGTCATCACCGCCGCGATCGGTTTGGCGTTCACCGAGGTCAGCGTGCGCGCCAGCAGCAGTTCGACCCAGGAAAACATGAAGCAGAAAAACGCCGTCACACCGATGCCGGAGCCGATCAGCGGGATGAAGATCTTCACGAAGAACTTGGGAAAACTGTAGCCGTCGATGTAGGCGGTTTCGTCGATTTCCTTCGGCACCCCGGACATGAATCCTTCAAGAATCCACACCGCCAGCGGCACGTTGAACAGGCAGTGCGCCAGCGCCACGGCGATATGGGTGTCGAACAGACCAATCGACGAATACAACTGGAAGAACGGCAGTAGAAATACCGCCGGTGGCGCCATGCGGTTGGTCAGCAGCCAGAAGAACAGGTGTTTGTCGCCAAGAAAGCGATAGCGCGAAAACGCGTAGGCCGCCGGCAGTGCCACGGTCAGAGAAATGATCGTGTTCAGACTGACGTAGTACAGCGAATTGATATAGCCGGTGTACCAACTCGGGTCGGTGAAGATCACCTTGTAGTTCGCCAGCGTGAAATCCTGTGGGAAAAGGGTCAGTCCGCCGAGGATTTCGGTGTTGCTCTTGAACGACATGTTCAGCAGCCAGTAGATCGGCACCAGCAGGAACAGGATGTAGAGCAGCAGGGGGATCAGCTTTCTTTTGCTCATGGCCGGGCCTCAGCGGTTGGCATCGTTGTGGGTCATGGCGGTGTAGAACAGCCAGGACACCAGCAGGATGATCAGGAAGTACACCAGCGAGAATGCCGCCGCCGGCCCCAGGTCGAATTGGCCTACGGCCATCTGGGTCAGGGTCTGGCTCAGGAAGGTCGTCGAGTTACCCGGCCCGCCGCCGGTGAGCACGAACGGCTCGGTGTAGATCATGAAGCTGTCCATGAAGCGCAGCATCACCGCGATCAACAGCACGCTCTTCAACTTCGGTAACTGAATGTGCCGGAACACGGCCCAGGCCGAGGCCCGGTCGATGCGCGCGGCCTGGTAATACACATCGGGAATCGCCCGCAGGCCGGAGAAACACAGCAGCGCCACCAGCGAAGTCCAGTGCCAGACGTCCATCACCAGCACGGTGACCCAGGCGTCCATGGTGTTGGCCGCGTAGTTGTAGCTGATGCCCATGGCGTTGAGGCTCGAACCCAGCAGGCCGATGTCGGCGCGGCCGAAAATCTGCCAGATGGTGCCGACGACGTTCCATGGAATCAGCAACGGGATCGCCAGCACGATCAGCACCACCGACGACCAGCGACCCTTGGTCGGCATGGTCAGGGCAATGGCGATCCCGAGGGGGATTTCGATCAGCAGCACACACGCCGAGTAGATGAACTGGCGCAGCAACGAGTCGTGCAGACGCGGATCGAGCAGCACCTGCTTGTACCAGTCGGCGCCGACGAAGTAGCGGCTGGACTGGTCGAAAATGTCCTGCACCGAATAGTTGACCACGGTCATCATCGGGATCACGGCACTGAACGCCACCAGCAGGAACACCGGCAACACCAGCCACCAGGCCTTGTTGTTCTGCACCTTATTCATGGCTGTACCTCGCTGTCGGTGGCATCCAGCAGAAACTCGTCGGCATAGACCATCAGCCACTGCGCCGGAAAACTGATGTAAGCCGTGCCCTGGGGCACCGGTTTGTCCTCGGCCAGGCGCACTTTCAGCGGTGCGCCGTCCAGATCCAGGGTCATGATCTTGTAGGTGCCGAGGTCTTCGACGTGTACGACCCGCGCCTGCATCGCGTCATCAAACGGCTCGTCCCACACATGGATGAACTCGGGACGGATGCCGACCTTCAGATTTTTCCACTGGCCGTGTTCGATATGGCGCTGCAAGCCGTCGGACAGCGGCAGATGGGTTGAATTGAAACCGACCCCGCCCGGTTGCGGTTGCACTTCGATCAGGTTCATCCCCGGGCTGCCGATGAAGTAGCCGACAAAGGTGTGGCTCGGCCGCTCGAACAATTCCCGTGGGGTGCCGAACTGTACGATCTGGCCGCCGTACATCACCGCGATCTTGTCGGCGAAGGTCGAAGCCTCCAGTTGATCGTGGGTGACGTAGACCATGGTGATGTTGAACTGCTCGTGGATCTGCTTGAGCTTGCGGCGCAGTTTCCATTTCAGGTGCGGGTCGATCACCGTCAGCGGCTCGTCGAACAGAATCGCCGAGACGTCATCGCGCACCAGGCCACGGCCCATGGAGACTTTCTGTTTTTCGTCGGCGGTGAGGTTGCGCGCCTTTTTGCTCAACAGGTTTTGCAGGTCGAGGACTTCGGCGATTTCCTGCACCTTGCTGTGCACTTTCGCCTCGGCCAGGCCCTGATTGCGCAAGGGAAAGGCCAGGTTGTCGAACACGGTCATAGTGTCGTACACCACCGGGAACTGGAACACCTGGGCGATATTGCGCTTCTCCGGGGTCAGGTCGTTGACCGCTTTGCCATCGAACAGCACATGGCCCTGGGACGGGCTGAGCAGGCCGGAAATGATGTTGAGCAACGTCGATTTGCCGCAACCCGAAGGGCCGAGCAAGGCATAGGCGCCGCCCTGCTCCCAGATGTGGTCCATCTCACGGATCGCGTAATCCTCGGGCCCGCTCGGGGTTTTACTGTAGCTGTGGGCGAGGTGCTGCAAACGGATTTCGGCCATCAGGCAACCCTCGCGACGCGCCGGCCCGGTGCCTGCACCAGACGGCCCTGCGCATCGAACACAAACAGTTTATGGGTCGGAATGTAGATGCGGATCGGCGCATCGACGTCGTATTCGTGAACCCCCGGCAAATGCAGCACCAGCAGGAAATGCTCGTTGCGCACGTGGAGGAAGGTTTCGGAACCGCTGATCTCCGCCACCTCGACGGTCACCGCCAGTTCCAGGTCGTCGTCGTTGCTCGGCACCAGCGAGATGTGGCTCGGACGCACGCCAAAGCGGAACTCGCCCTCGCCCACCGGCCGCAGGTCGACGTTCAACGGAAAGTGTACGAAGTTGGCGAAGCTCACTTCGTTGCCGGCGATGCGCCCCGGCATCAGGTTGATCGGTGGCTCGGAGAACAATTCAGCCGCCAGCACCGTTTGCGGCTGGTGATAGACCTCGGTCGACGGGCCACTCTGGATCACCCGGCCCTCGTGCAGAATGGTGGTGGTGCCGCCCAGCGCCAGCGCTTCATTGGGCTCGGTGGTGGCGTAGATGGCGATGGTGTGGCGCGCCTTGAACAGCTCGCGCATTTCCTGGCGCAGCTCTTCGCGCAGTTTGTAGTCGAGATTGACCAGCGGCTCGTCGAACAGAATCAGTTCGGCATCCTTGACCAGTGCCCGGGCCATGGCCGTACGCTGTTGCTGGCCGCCGGACAGTTCCAGCGGATAGCGCTTCAGAAACTTCTCGATGCGCAGCATCTTCGCGGTTTCCTGCACCTTGCTCTGGATCTGTTCGTTGGAGATCCCGGCCTGGCGCAGCGGCGAGGCGATGTTCTCGAACACCGTCATGGTCGGGTAATTGATGAACTGCTGATAGACCATCGACACGTTGCGCAGACGCACCGGGCGCTGGGTGACGTCGACGCCGTTCATCAGGATGCGGCCGCTGTCGGGCTTGTCCAGACCGGCCATCAGGCGCATCAGACTGGTTTTCCCGGACAGCGTGCGCCCGAGCAAAACGTTGAAGGATCCAGGTTCGAATTTCAGGCTCGCATCGTCGATCCAGGTCTGGCCCTCGACGGTGCGGCTGACGTGCTCCAGGGTGAGTGACATGGCTCGGCCTTTTTATTATTGGAGTCAAGCGACCTGTCCTGTAGAGCGACATTCGTGCCAGAAACGGCAAGCTGTTGATTTGCCGTCGAATTCGCTGAAAGCCACGCAATCCGTGGTTCGTAGCTGAACACAAGTGAACAGTTGCGACTGAACAATTGAACAGTCTGGCGATTGACAATGAACAATAGTGAACAACACTCTATGGATGCTTTTTGCTCGTTGAACGAGCCATAACAAAAACAACAAAGCACCCTTCAGAGACTGCCAATCATGGCCGCACCTGCCCCGCCGCTTTCCCATGACGCCATCGTCCAGGACTCCTGGTCCCGTTGCCGCGCCTTCGGTCTCAATCATCAAAGCGCACCGGCCTTCGATCAGTTGCCCGCTGCCGGCATCGCGCAGTTGCTCGACCGCCATCATTCACTGGTGCAGACCACTCACCAGGAAGTGCTGCCGTATTACGAGAACATCCTGAGCAACTCCAACTGCCTGATCATGCTGGCCGACAATCAGGGCCAGGTGCTGACGTCCTGGGGCACCCAGCGCTTTATCGAGCCGAACCTGGCGCGCGGTTTTCAGGCCGGCGCCAGTTGGGTCGAGCGCGCCAGCGGCACCAACGCCATCGGCACGGCGCTGGCCTGCGAGCAGGCGGTGCACATTGAACACGATGAACACTTTCTCAAGGCCAACCGTTTCATGACCGGTTCCGCCGCACCGATTTTCGATGCCGAGCGCAAGGTCATCGCCGTACTCGATGTGTCCAGCGACAGCTATCTGCCACCGTCGCACACCCTCGGCATGGTCAAGATGATGAGCCAGACCGTGGAGAACCGGCTGATCCTCAACCTGTTCCATGGCCAGCACTTTCAACTGACCTTCAACACCGGGTTGAACAACCTCGACAGCCAGTGGGCCGGGCTGCTGATCTTTGATGAGAGCGGTCAGGTGTTGTCGGCCAACCGTCGGGCCGACAATCTGTTGGGCGTGCGGTTGTCGCGGGTCAGCGTTGAAAGCCTGTTCAAGGTGTCGTTGCTGGAGTTGATCAATCAGCCAGACGGTTTGCCGTTCGCCTTGCAGACCTCCGGGCGCAATCGTTTCCAGTGTTTGTTGAAACGGCCTAAACAGGCGCCGGTTCAAGCCCGGGTCTTTGCTGAAACCAGAACCGCTGAACCGAAAGTCGTCGTACCTACGGCCATCAGCCTGAGCACTTTGCACTTCGGCGACAGTCGCGTGGAGAAAGCCGTGCGCCAGGCCGAACGCCTGCTGGAAAAGGACATTCCGCTGCTGATTCACGGGGAAACCGGGGTCGGCAAGGAAGTCTTCGTCAAGGCCCTGCACCAGGCCAGCTCCCGCAGCAAACAGGCGTTCATTGCCGTCAACTGCGCGGCGATCCCCGCCGAACTGGTGGAGTCCGAGCTGTTCGGCTACGAGAAAGGCGCGTTTACCGGCGCCAACCAGAAAGGCAGCATCGGACTGATCCGCAAGGCCGACAAGGGCACGCTGTTCCTCGACGAAATCGGCGACATGCCGCTGCCGACTCAGGCTCGCCTGTTGCGCGTGTTGCAGGAGCGCTGCGTGCAACCAGTGGGCAGCAGCGAGCTGTTTCCGGTGGATCTACGGATCATCTCCGCCACCAACCGTTCGCTCAGGGAACAGGTGCAACTGGGTCGTTTTCGCGAGGATCTGTACTACCGCATTGGCGGTTTGACTCTGGAATTGCCTCCGTTACGCGAGCGCAGTGACAAGCAGGCGCTGTTCAAGCGGTTGTGGGAACAGCATCGCGAGCCATCGCAGTGGGCGGGATTGAGTCGCGAGGTGCTGGACTTGTTTGAACGACACCCGTGGCCGGGTAATCTGCGTCAGGTCAGCAGTGTGATGCAGGTGGCGCTGGCGATGGCCGAGGAACAACCGATTCGACCCGAGCATTTGCCGGACGACTTTTTTGTCGATCTGGAGATGGAGCCGGTGGAAGTGGCCGAGCCGCTGGGCATCGATCTGAACGATGCCGAGGCGTTGAACCGGGAGTTGCAGCTGGCCGGGGGCAATATTTCCCATCTGGCGCGGCGGTTGGGGGTGAGCCGCAATACGCTGTACAAGCGATTGCGACAGATCGAAGGTTGAGTAACCCCCTTCCCCCTCACCCCAGCCCTCTCCCCCCAGGAGAGGGAGCCGACCGAGGTGTCTTGCGTTTTACATCGACCTGAAACAACCAGTCGATTATGGATTCGACGCCAATCGTTCAAGTCGGTGTACCTCTCGAACATCCCCCAATCAGTCCCCTCTCCTGGGGGAGAGGGCTAGGGTGAGGGTGAAAAGGCTGGCTCAACAGGTGCAGCCGATGCGGCCGCCAACGTCCGCAGGCCCATCAACACTACAACCATCATCATCAAACCTGCGGCTATCGCAACGCCGAACCCTGCCCGGGCGCCCCAGGCATCAATCACCAGCCCCGCCAGCATGCCGCCGAGCGCCACGCCGATGCTGATCCCGGTGGTCATCCATGTCAGGCCTTCGGTCATCCTCGCTGCCGGGATGATGATTGTTCCCAGCTTCATGACCACCACCATGGTCGGCGCGAACGAGATGCCGGCGATAAACAGCATCTCGGACAGGACATAAACGTCCGGTGAGAACACCGGCAATACGCCGGTGACTGCCGTGACCAGGATCCCGATAAAGAACTGTTTTTCAATCGCCAGCGAAACCCGCAACGCGCCGAAGGTCAGGCCCGCCACCAGCGAGCCGAACGCATAGGCGGCGAGGATGAAGGTGGCAGCCGATGGCCAGCCTTGCGCATTGGCGAAGGCCACAACGGCAACATCGATCGCTCCGCCAATAACCCCCATCGCCAGCAGCGCCAGAACAATGGTGCGAACGCCGGGAATCAGCAGGGTTGAACCACTGTTTTTCCGGTTGCTGGCCACCACTTTCGGTTCGGTCTGACGCTGCATGAGAAACGCCGTCACGCCGACGGCCAGCAGCCCTACCGCCACCAGCGGCCCGGCTTCCGCGAAGAAACTCACGCTCAAACCGATCGCCAGGGGTGGGCCGATGATGTAGGCCAGTTCGGTGAGGACTGTGTCCAGCGAGAAAGCGGTGTGCAGCTGCGGCTTGCCACGAAACAGCTGCATCCAGCGTGCGCGGATCATCGACGGCATGCTCGGCATTGTCCCCGCCAGTGCCGCCAGTACAAAAAACAACGCAGCGGGCGCCCTCAGGTGCACGGCCACAATCAGCGCCAGCAACATGACGATGCTGAACACCGTGACGACGGGCAGCACGCGACTCTGGCCATACTGATCAACCTGTTTCGAGATGCGCGGGCCGAGCAGCGCATTGGCCAGGGTAAACGTACCGGCGACTGCGCCGGCCAGCCAGTAAACGCCGGTCTGCTGCACCAGCATGGTGATGATGCCGATGCCGATCATTGCCTGGGGCAGTCGGGCGATGGAGCTCGCGAGCACCAACCCGGTTGCGCCGGGGGTTGTCAGGAGTTCGCGATAGTGGTTTGCCATGATGTCTTCATTCCGAATCGTCGCCGCTCAGCATCCGGCTGAGCGCGTTGCCGACATCAAGACCTACGCGAACGTCAAAAGCAATCCCTCACCCCAGCCCTCCCGAAACGTCGGACCGCCCGGAGGGAGAGGGAGCCGACCGAGGTGTCTGGCGTTCTACATCGACCTGAGAGATTGCGTCGATTATGGATTCGGAGAAAACCTTTCAGGTCGGCGTATTTCTTGAATATCCCCCATTCAGTCCCCTCTCCCTCTGGGAGAGGGTTAGGGTGAGGGGCTCTTCTCGCAGCCAAACAAAAACCCGCACAAGGCGGGTTTTGTTTGTAGCAGGCGCAGCAATCAGTCAGCCAGACGCCAGGTCGTGCCGCCCTTGCCGTCTTCCAGCACCACGCCCATGGCGGTGAGCTGGTCGCGGATGCGGTCGGATTCGGCCCAGTCCTTGCCGGCACGTGCCGCCAGACGCGCAGCGATCAGCGCCTCGACTTCAGCTGCATCGACACGCCCTTCGGCGCCGGCCTGCAGGAAGTCATCGGCTTCGAGCTGCAACACACCCAGAACGCTGGCCAGTTCTTTCAGGCGCGCTGCCAGACCGGCCGCTGCATCGAGATCGCTCTCGCGCAGACGGTTGATCTCACGCACCATCTCGAACAGCACCGCGCAGGCTTCCGGCGTGCCGAAGTCGTCGTTCATCACCGTGGTGAAACGCTCGACGAACGCTTCGCCGCCCGCCGGCGCCACGTTCGGCAGGCCTTTCAACGCGTGGTAGAAACGCTCCAGTGCGCCCTTGGCGTCCTTGAGGTTGTCTTCCGAGTAGTTGATCGCGCTGCGGTAGTGGCTCGACACCAGCAGGTAACGCACGACTTCCGGGTGGTACTTGTCGAGCACGTCGCGAATGGTGAAGAAGTTGTTCAAGGACTTGGACATCTTCTCGCCATTGATCCGGATCATGCCGCAATGCATCCACGCGTTGGCGTAGGTCTTGCCGGTGGCCGCTTCGCTCTGGGCGATTTCGTTTTCGTGGTGCGGGAACTCGAGATCGCTGCCGCCGCCATGAATGTCGAAGGTCTCACCGAGGCAGCAGGTGGACATCACCGAGCACTCGATGTGCCAGCCCGGACGCCCTGCGCCCCACGGCGATTCCCAGCTCGGCTCGCCCGGTTTGACGCCTTTCCACAGCACGAAGTCCAGCGGATCTTCCTTCGCTTCGTCGACCTCGATCCGCGCACCGATGCGCAGGTCTTCGATCTTCTTGCGCGAGAGCTTGCCGTAGCCCATGAACTTGCCGACGCGGTAGTACACGTCGCCATTGCCCGGGGCGTAGGCGTAACCCTTGTCGATCAGGGTCTGGATCATCGCGTGCATGCCAGGGATGTGATCCGTGGCGCGCGGCTCCATGTCCGGCTTCTTGATGTTCAGGCGCGCTTCGTCTTCGTGCATCGCGGCGATCATGCGCTCGGTCAACGCTTCGAACGACTCGCCGTTCTCGTTGGCCCGGTTGATGATCTTGTCGTCGATGTCGGTGATGTTGCGCACGTAGGTCAGGTCATAACCGCTGAACCGCAACCAGCGGGTCACCAGGTCGAACGCGACCATGCTGCGGCCATGGCCCAGGTGGCAGTAGTCGTACACGGTCATCCCGCAGACATACATGCGCACCTTGTTGCCATCCAGCGGCTTGAAGACTTCTTTGCTCTTGGTGAGCGTGTTGTAGATCGTAAGCACGGTGTTTCCTTAAGACTTGATCACTGGCCCCACGAATCGCGCAGGGTCACGGTACGGTTGAATACCGGCTGACCTGGTTTCGAGTCCTTGATATCCGCGACGAAGTAGCCTTCGCGCTCGAACTGGAAACGGTCTTCCGGCTGTGCATTGCCCAGCGAAGGCTCGGCACGACAACCGGTCAGCACTTGCAGTGAGTCAGGGTTGATGTTGTCCAGGAAACTCGCGCTGTCTTCGGCCTTCTCCGGGTTCGGAGAACGGAACAGGCGATCGTACAGACGCACTTCGCACTCGATGCTGGCAGCGGCCGGCACCCAGTGGATCACGCCCTTGACCTTGCGGCCTTCAGGGTTCTTGCCCAGGGTGTCCGGATCGTACGAGCAACGCAGCTCGACGATGTTGCCGTCGGCGTCCTTGATCGCTTCGTCGGCACGGATCACGTAGCTGCCGCGCAGACGCACTTCGCCGTTCGGCTCCAGGCGCTTGTAGCCCTTTGGCGGCTCTTCCATGAAGTCATCGCGGTCGATGTAGATTTCACGGGCGAACGGCAGCTTGCGCACGCCGAGTTCTTCTTTCTGCGGATGACGCGGCAGTTCGAGGTTCTCGACCTGATCTTCCGGGTAGTTGGTGATCACGACTTTCAACGGACGCAGCACGCACATGGCGCGCGGGGCGTTCGCGTCCAGGTCCTGACGGATGCTGAACTCGAGCATGCCGAAGTCGACCACGCCGTCGGAACGGTTGGTGCCGATCATCTCGCAGAAATTGCGGATCGAGGCCGGGGTGTAGCCACGACGGCGGAAGCCCGACAGCGTGGACATGCGCGGATCGTCCCAGCCGTTGACGTGTTTCTCGTCAACCAGTTGCTTGAGCTTGCGCTTGCTGGTGATGGTGTAGTTGAGGTTCAGACGGCTGAACTCGTACTGACGCGGGTGCGCCGGCACTGGCAGTGCGTCGAGAAACCACTCGTACAGCGGACGATGGCTTTCGAACTCCAGGGTGCAGATCGAGTGGGTGATGCCTTCGATGGCGTCCGACTGACCGTGGGTGAAGTCGTAGTTCGGGTAGATGCACCACTTGTCACCGGTCTGGTGGTGATGGGCGTGGCGGATGCGGTACATGATCGGGTCGCGCAGGTTCATGTTTGGCGAGGCCATGTCGATCTTGGCACGCAGTACGCGGGCACCATCCGGGAACTCGCCGGCGCGCATGCGGGCGAACCAGTCCAGGTTCTCTTCCACCGAACGGTCGCGGAACGGGCTGTTCTTGCCAGGCTCGGTCAGGCTGCCGCGGTATTCCTTGGCTTGCTCGGGCGTCAGGTCGTCGACGTAGGCCTTGCCGGCCTTGATCAGCTCGACGGCCCAGTCGTGCAACTGGTCGAAGTATTGCGAGGCGTAGCGCACTTCGCCGGACCATTCGAAGCCCAGCCATTTGACGTCGCTTTCGATCGCGTCGATGTATTCCTGGTCTTCCTTGGCCGGGTTGGTGTCGTCGAAACGCAGGTGAGTGACGCCGCCGAACTCCTGGGCCAGGCCGAAGTTCACACAGATCGACTTGGCGTGGCCGATGTGCAGGTAGCCGTTGGGCTCAGGCGGGAAACGGGTGACGATCTGCGTGTGCTTGCCCGAGTCCAGGTCTGCCTGGATGATCGGCCGCAGGAAATTGACCGGCACGGCAGGGCCGGACTTGGCATTCGAGGTAGGGTCGACAGTGGGCTTGCTCATAGGATCCTTGACTTACATGTGCGCGGCCGCAGAGGGGGCCAGACAAAACAAAGCCGCTATCATAGCCGATGCTGTCAAGGGGCTGACAGAGCAGGCCCTATAAAGGAGTGCATTTAATCGCAGGGATTTGGAAAAACAGCCTCGAAATTCGCGCCTGTCACGCTAAACTGCGCACCTTGGCCCTCACGGGCTGAACCGGTAAAGGGCGCAAATGTCCCAATACCCACGAATTCCTTATAAAGAGTAGCGATCATGACTCAAGTAAAACTGACCACCAACTTCGGTGACATCCTCATCGAACTGAACGCTGAAAAAGCCCCGATCACCGTGGCCAACTTCATCGAGTACGTGAAAAAGGGTCACTACGAAAACGTCGTGTTCCACCGCGTCATCAAAGGTTTCATGATCCAGGGCGGCGGTTTCGAGCCAGGCATGAAAGAAAAGAAAGACAAGAGCCCGAGCATCCAGAACGAAGCCGACAACGGCCTGAAGAACGAGAAGTACACCCTGGCCATGGCTCGCACCATGGATCCGCATTCGGCCTCGGCACAGTTCTTCATCAACGCCACCGACAACAGCTTCCTCAACCACACCTCCAAGACCGCTCAGGGCTGGGGTTATGCCGTGTTCGGTAAAGTGGTTGCGGGCACCGACGTTGTCGACAAGATCGAAGGCGTTTCCACCACGTCCAAGGCAGGCCACCAGGACGTACCAGCAGACGACGTGATCATCGAGAAAGCCGAGATCATCGAAGCGTGATATTGCTGATTTCAGACTTGCATCTGGAAGAGGAGCGCCCGGACATTACCCGGGCGTTTCTGGATTTGCTCGCCGGACGCGCCCGCTCGGCGAGTGCGCTGTACATTCTGGGCGACTTCTTCGAAGCGTGGATTGGCGACGACGCCATGACCCCCTTCCAGCGTTCCATCTGCCAGGCCCTGCGCGAACTCAGCGACAGCGGCACGGCCATTTTTCTGATGCACGGCAATCGCGACTTCATGCTCGGCAAGGCCTTCTGCAAGCAGGCCGGCTGCACGCTGTTGAAGGACCCGAGTGTCGTGCAGTTTTACGGCGAACCGGTGCTGCTGATGCACGGCGACAGCCTGTGCACCCGCGACGAAGCCTATATGAAGCTGCGCCGCTACCTGCGCAACCCGCTGAGCCTGTTCATCCTGCGCCACCTGCCCTTGCGCACCCGACACAAGCTGGCGCGCAAGTTGCGCAGCGAAAGCCGGGCACAGACGCGGATGAAGGCCAATGACATCGTCGATGTCACGCCGGAGGAAATTCCGCGGATCATGCAGGAATACGGGGTGAAAACCCTGGTTCACGGGCACACCCATCGCCCGGCGATCCACAAGTTGCAGATCGGCGATCAGGCGGCGAAGCGGATTGTGCTGGGGGATTGGGATCGTCAGGGTTGGGCGTTACAGGTGGATGAGAACGGGTTTGCGTTGGCGCCGTTTGATTTTGCGCCACCGTTGGCATTGCCGCACGGCTGAAGATCGCTACCCCCTCACCCCAGCCCTCTCCCCCAAGGGGGCGAGGGGGAAAGGGAGCCGATATTCGTAGTTTTCAGAATCTGAGCTCGACTCTGTTTCGCAAGTCTGCACTTCAAGGCCTGAGTTCAACTCGGACTTTCAGGTCGGTGTAACCCGAATATCCACCTCGGTCAGTCCCCTCTCCCTCCGGGAGAGGGTTAGGGTGAGGGAAAGCTCTTGATCTTAGTGCCCGGAAGCCGCCGGCCCTGCCTTGGCTGCGAATGGCGGCTTGGCCAGCCACACAATCAGAATCAACCCCATGAACCCCCAGCCCAGCAGCGTGAAGTAATCCACTGTGGAGAGCATGTACGCCTGACTGGTGAGGATCTGATCCATCTGCGCATAGGCCGATTGGCTCGCACCACCCAGCGAATGCAAAGTCTCGCGAGTCGCCGGCTCATAAGTGCTGATGCTTTCGCTCATATACGCATGATGCTGATCCGCCCGGCGAATCCAGATCCAGGTGGTCAACGACGCCGCAAAGCTGCCGCCCAGTGTCCGCAGGAACGTCGCCAGACCAGCGCCATCGGCAATCTGGCTCGGCGGCAGGTCCGACATCAGAATGCTCAAGGTCGGCATGAAGAACAGCGCCACACCAATCCCCATGAACAACTGCACCAGGGCGATGTGCTGGAAGTCCACCTCGTTGGTGAATTCAGCACGCATGAAGCAGCTCAGGCCGATCGCCAGGAACGCCAGCCCGGCGAGCAGACGCAGGTCGAACTTGTGCGCGTACTTGCCGACAAACGGCGACAGCAGCACCGGCAGAATGCCGATCGGTGCCACCGCCAGCCCGGCCCAGGTCGCGGTGTAACCCATCTGGGTCTGTAACCACTGCGGCAGGATCAGGTTGATGCCGAAGAATCCGGCATAACCCAATACCAGCACCAGCGTACCGATGCGGAAGTTGCGATAGGCAAACAGCCGCAGGTTGACCACCGGATGCTGGTCGGTCATTTCCCAGATCACGAACACCGCCAGCGCGATCACCGAAATGGCCGCGCCGATGATGATGAAGTTCGACTCGAACCAGTCCAGGTCATTGCCCTTGTCTAGGATCACCTGCAGCGCGCCCACACCGATGATCAGCGTGATCAGCCCGACGTAATCCATCGGCTGATGGCTGGTGACCACCGGGCGTTTGGCCAGCTGCTGGCGCACCACCATCACCGCGAAGATCCCGATCGGCACGTTGATGAAGAAGATCCACGGCCAGCTATAACTGTCGGTGATCCAGCCGCCGAGGATCGGCCCGGCAATCGGCGCCACCACCGTGACCATCGCCAGCAACGCCAGGGCCATGCCTCGCCTCGCCGGCGGATACACCGCAATCAGCAGTGTCTGGGTCATCGGGTACAACGGCCCGGCCACCAGGCCTTGCAACACGCGAAAGCCGATCAGTTCCGGCATCGACGTGGAAATACCGCAGAGGAACGAAGCCAGCACAAACAGGATGGTCGCCCACAGAAACAGCTTCACCTCGCCGAAGCGACGGCTCAGCCAGCCGGTGAGCGGCAGCGCGATGGCGTTGCTCACGGCGAACGAGGTGATGACCCAGGTGCCCTGCTCCGAACTCACGCCGAGGTTGCCGGAAATGGTCGGCAACGCCACGTTGGCGATCGTGGTGTCGAGCACCTGCATGAAAGTCGCCAGCGACAGGCCGATGGTGCTGAGCAACAGGCTGGGCGGCGTGAAAGAGGCGTTATTGCTCATCGCGAATCCTTTGGAACCTGATTGACGCTGCGTCCGTTAATGACGCAGCCGCCCTTGTGGGAGCGAGCCTGCTCGCGAAGACGGCGGTTCAGCCAACAAAACTGTTGAATTGAAAATCGCCATCGCGAGCAAGCTCGCTCCCACAGAGGAAGGGAATCAGCGTTGCGCGGTCTTGCTGACCGCCGCGCTGTTGTCGTGGATCAACTGGGTGATCATCGCGTCGGCTTCGGCCAGTTGGCGGTCGTAGACGTTGGTGCTGAACGAGGCCTTTTGCGGCGGCTGCTGGGCCAGTACCGGACCGCTCTGGTCGTGCAGGTTGACCTCGACATTGGTCGACAGACCGACGCGCAACGGGTGTTTGGCCAGCTCTTCGGCGTTGACGTGAATCCGTACCGGCACACGCTGCACGATCTTGATCCAGTTACCGGTAGCGTTCTGCGCCGGCAACAGGGCGAACGCGCTGCCGGTGCCTGCGCCGAGGCTGTCGATGGTGCCGCTGAACTTCACGTCGCTGCCGTAGATGTCCGACTCGATCTCCACCGGTTGGCCGATGCGCATGTCACGCAGCTGGGTTTCCTTGAAGTTGGCGTCGATCCACAGCTGATCCAGCGGAATCACCGCCATCAGCGCGGTGCCCGGCTGCACACGCTGGCCGAGTTGCACGGTGCGCTTGGCGACGTAACCGGTAACCGGCGCGATCAAGGTGCTGCGAGCGTTGGTCAGATAGGCCTGACGCAGTTGCGCGGCGGCGGCCATCACGTCGGGATGCGACGACACCACGGTGTCATCGACCAGCGCGCTGGTGGTTTTCAGTTGCTGTTTGGCGTTGGCCAGGGCGTTCTGTGCCGAGGTCAGGTCATCGCGGGCGTGGGACAGTTCTTCCTGGGAAATCGCCCCGCCGGCCGCGAGGTTTTTCCGCCGGTTGAAGTTGTCCTGGGCTTTCTGCACTTCGGCCTGTTGCGCGTTGACCTGGGCCTTCATGCCGTCGACGTTGCTGTACAGGCCGCGGACCTGACGCACAGTGCGGGCCAGATTGGCCTTGGCACTTTGCAGGCCGACTTCGGCGTCGTTCGGGTCGAAGTTGATCAGCACCTGGCCTTCATGCACCAGATCGCCATCGTCGGCACCGATGCTGACCACGGTGCCGGTCACCAGCGGGGTGATTTCCACCACGTTGCCGTTGACGTAGGCGTCGTCGGTGCTTTCGCTCCAGCGCCCGATGAATTCGTGATACGCCCAGACACCGGCACCGGCGAGGGCAACCACTACGGCCAGCACCAGCAGCATCACTTTGCGTTTGCGCGGATTGCCAGTGTCCTGGGCGTTGTCTTGAGCTTGTGTGTTTTCGGCAGTGGCCATGACAAGTACCTTGAATTAGTTGTGCGGCGTGGCTGGGGTGGCGTTGGCTGCGGTCAGGGTTGCCCCTGGAAGCCGCCGCCCAGCGCTTGCATCAGTTGAATCGACAGGTCGATCTGCTCGGCATTCAGGTTGGCCAGCTGACGCTGGGCCTGCAGCAATTGCTGCTCGATGCTGAGCACGTCCAGGTAGTTGCCGATGCCGGAACCGTAACGCTGGACGACGGTGTTGTAAGAGTCCTGGGCAATCTCGGTCGCGTGCTGCTGGGCGCCGATCTGCCGGCCGATGTCGCGCAACTGGTTGATCGTGTCGCTGACATCGCCCAGGGCTTTCACCAGGCTTTTGTTGTACTGCGCCACGGCGAGGTCGTAATCGGCGTCGCGGGCATCTAGGTTGGCGCGCAGGCGTCCGCCATCGAAGATCGGCACCGAAATCGTCGGGGCAATGTTAAAGAAGCGACTGGCGGAACCGAACATCGCGTCCCCCAACAAGGATTCGGCACCGGCCGAAGCCGACAGGTTCAAGTTGGGATAGAAGCGGGTCTTGGCCGAATCGATGTCCTTGCTCGCCGCCTCGACACGCCAGCGCGCGGCGACCAGATCAGGGCGACGGCCCAGCAGTTCGGCCGGCAGCACCGAGGGCAGTGCGACAGCGCTGGCTTGCAGGACTTTCGGTCGAGCGATTTCGTTGCCGCGATCCGGGCCTTTGCCGAGCAATACGGCCAGGGCGATTTTTGCGCTGTTCAGGCGTTTTTCAGCGTCGATCAGGCTGGCTTCGGAGCTGGCTTCCAGACTTTGGGTCTGCTGGAACTGATACTGGCTGTCGATCCCGGAACTCAGGCGGCGCTGGCTCAGGTCGAGCATCTGTTTGGTGCGTTTGAGGTCTTCGTTGGCCAGGTCATAAACGATGTGCGCCTGACCGAGATCGCTGTAGGCCCGGGCCACGTCGGCGGCGAGGGTCAGTTGCGCGGCCTGACGGTCGACTTCGGCGGCGCGGGCCTGACCGAGTGCGGCTTCCCAGGCGTCACGCTGACCGCCCCACAGGTCGAAGTTGTAATTGAAGCCGGCGCTGATGTTGCGCACGGTGGAGTAAGCCCCACCCTGCCCCAACGGATCCTGATCCCGGGCCAGACGCGAACGGCTGATGCCGGCGCTGGCGTCGAGGGTCGGATAACGCTCGGCATCGGCGGCGTACGCGGCGGCGCTGGCCTGATGGGCGCGGGCGTCGGCGATCTGCATGTCCGGGCTGTCTTTCAGGGCTTCGCGGATCAGACCGTCGAGCTGCGGATCGCCGAGGCTGGTCCACCAGTCGCTCTTCGGCCAAGCGGCCTGGGACAGGGTGACGCCGTTGAGCGATTGCCCGGTCTGCAGGGTTTTCGCATCGAGGCTGGTACCCTGGGTATCGAGGCCACTGTAGTTGGCGCAACCGGCGAGGATCATCGCCGACAGCACCAGTGTCAGGCTGCTGCGCAAGGTTTTACCGCTCATTGTGTTCACCTAACCGCTGGATGGTGATCGGGTCACCGGCTGCCAGCAAAATTTTCTTGAGGATGTATTCCAGGGTTTTCAACTCGTCCGGGGTCACGGCGCCGGCCAGTTCATTCATGGCGTCGGCGCCGATGTGCGGCAGGCGATCGGCCAGTTGCTGGCCCTGCTCGGTGAGTTTGAGTTGCACCTGACGGCGATCGCCTTCGCTGCGTTGGCGAACCAGGAAACCTTTCTGCTCCAGACGGTCGAGCATGCGGGTCATCGAACCGCTGTCCAGCGACAGGTGCCGGCACAGCTCGGCCGGGGTGTCGACGCCGAACTGGGCCATGATGATCAACACCTTGAACTGCGCGGCGGTGATGCCGTGGGGTTCCATGTGGGTGTCGATGATCTTGTCCTTGAGCAAGGCGGCACGGCCGAGCAACAGGCCGAGATGGCAATGCTTGAATTCGTCTGGGGTGAAATGCTTCATGTGCTCACCTAATAACTGCCTAGGCAGTGAATGTATGTCGAGATGTTACTGCCTAGGCAGCGAATGTCAACGTAATAGTTAGGTTGCTTTGTAATTAGTTGACCAGTGGACTGGGTTTTTCTGTCGTCCGTGCAGACGCCATCGCGAGCGGGCTCGCTCCCACAGGGGATCTCACGCACACACGGATCAATGTGGGAGCGAGCTTGCTCGCGAAGGCAGCGACTCGGTGTAGAGCCGTTCAGGATTTGTCGGAGGGGTGATTCATCGGTGGTGGCTGAAGGGGATGGACTTCACGCCCACGCAACGCAGTTGCCACATAACCGCAGGCACGCCTGGCTCCCGCGTAAATGCCGTGCCAGCCCGGCGGTGCCGGCTCGATGGCGGCATGCAACGCCCGCGCATAATCAAGCACCAGGCCCGGCGTCCAGGCCATGGCCTCGGCGCGTTTGCGCACCTGAGCCGCGACCCAGAATTCGGGGCTGATGATGACCCGGGCGAAATCCAGCATGCTCGAATGCCCCCGGTTCATCGCACCTTCCAGTGCCGCTTCCAGGCTGTGCGCAACGGCACTCGAACAGTTGCGGCTGGTGAGGTTGTAGGTGGTGGTCTGTCGATAGGCCGCCCAGAACGCCTGAAGCCGCGCGGCGTCGTAGTGCGCGAAGCTGACCTGAACCGACGACGGGCACCAGTCGGCGACCTCGCTCGCATAGTCCGGCAGAAACCGACCCTCCACGTCGTTGTTCGGCGTAGCTCGCAGCAACCGCACGAAATCCCGCGCCGAGCGATCGATATCGTCCAGCGGGTAATGGCTGATGTAAATGTCCGGCCCACATTCCAGTGCCGCGTGGCCGGCAGAGATGACGCCGTTGATATCGACCGCCGCGATATAACGATTGAGGAAGCGGTTGCGCACCAGGGTGTCTTCAACCGTACCGCTGGGTGTCCAGACATGGATCACCATTGCGCTGTTGCATGCAGGGGCATGGACCGGGGAAGGCGTCACCGGCGACGGTCTGTTCTTGAACCGCCATGCCTGCTGCAACAAGGCACAGCCCGAAAGAAAGATGCTCATGCCGATGCAGAACGGCACCGTCCCCTTATAGAGGCTCGGATACGGTTCGAGGATGAACACGCCAAAGCCGATCTCGAACAGCGCCACCAGCAGTGACATTCGCCAACCGACAAAGCGCACCACCACCGCAGCCGCCAGTCGAAAACCGCCATCGAGCAGAAAAGCCGCACCGAACAGCACCGCGAGAATCACACCGGCAGCATGCTGTCGGTCGACGATCAGCATCCCCAGCAGCAGAAACGCCAGACCGCGAGCCTTGCGCAAAACCGCCGCTGTGCCGGTTTTCGGGGCCGGCACCAGCAGAATGATCAGGGCTTCGAGCAACAACAGATAGCCGAACACATGCAGCGGAAAATACAGAACGCCGTCCAGCGCATCGATGAAGATGGCCACTCCGGCCGCGCCCCAGACAACGCCGGTCAATGCCAGGGCTGACCAGCGCCGGCGTACAAAATCGTGACCGAGCAAGACCATACTCAAACGAACCATTGGCGCCCCCGGGGCGTTTCGGGCAGCCGCAAACGGCGCCCTTCAAGCTGCGGTCACTCTAATACATCCAGAAAAAAGCCGGATCGTGGTGACACGATCCGGCCAGGGGGAACGCGGGCTAGAAATCCCGCTTGTAGAAGATGTCCAGCGAACTGGCCACGCCGCTGGCGGCTTCGAGGTAGACCTTCTTGCTCAGCTTGTAGCGCAAGGCGATGGTGTTGGCCGGCTCGAACACGCCGACGCCGTAACGCAGGCTGAGTTTTTCCGAGATGTTGCCGCTGGCCACCACGCTGGTGGTGTTGCCGCTGCCCTGGGTGTCGAGCTGGAAATCCTGAATGCCCAAATCACTGGCCAGACTGCTGGTGACCCCGGAACTGCCCATCAGGCCCAGACCGAGCGCCGCCTGTGCGAGCATGTTGTTGTCCTCGCCGGTAGTGCTCAGCGGACGCCCCAGTACCAGATAGGACAGCGCCTGCTCCTGGCTCATGGCAGGTTCCGAGAAGATCTGCGTGGTCGGCTGCTCGGCGCTGCCGCTCAGTCGAATACCGGCGATTACGTCGTCGGTCTGGCGAATCGCTTCGATGTCCAGATACGGCTGGTCGATCGGCCCGGCAAACAGCAGACGCGCGCGACGCACCGTCAGGCGCTGACCATAAGCGCGGTAGCGTCCGTCGTTGAGCCACAGCTCGCCACGGGTGTCCATGTTGTCGCCGATGTGCACCTGGCCTTGCAGGTTGGCGGTCAGGCCGAACCCGGCGAAGCTCAACTTGTCCTGGCCGACCACCACGTCGATGTCCATTTTCATCGCCAGCGGCGGCTTGCCCTCTTCGGTCTGCGCGCCGACGATGATCGTGTCATCGGAGACTTTCACCGTTGATGGCGGCAGTTCGCGCACGGTGATTTCGCCTTTCGGTACCAGCACTTTGCCAGCAATCGCCAGCTCATCGCCGGCCATGGAAATCTTCAGGTCCGGCGCTACTTCCAGTTTCGCGTAGGGCTCGACCGTAACCGGCAATTGCGTGCCCTTGAGCGCCAGATCCACCACCAGCGCCTGACCCCAGGCGATGTTGCCGTTCAGACTGCCCTGCCCGCTCTTGCCGCTTTTCCAGCCGCCGTTCAATTGCACGGCTTCACCGGCGATCACCGCTTGCAGTTGCAACGCTTGCAGCTCGATCGGCAACTCCGGCCCGGACACTTCGCCGTCGCTAAGCTGCACGGTGCCGTTGACCAGCGGCGCGAGCAGCCCGCCGGAAATCGTGCCGCTGCCGTTCAGCCGCCCGGTGAGTTTCTCGACCATCGGCACAAACGGCCGCGCCACCGACAGATCCAGTCCGCTGAGGCGGAATGTACCGCTGAGCGGTTTGTTCTTCGGCAGCGGGTTGAGCTGCGCCTGCACCATCAGCTCACCGAGCTTGCCGCCGACGAAGTTGAGATCAGTGTCGATGCGTTTCGGCGTGAGTTTGCTGGTGAGCTTGAGGGTCTGGTACGGGAAGTCGACCCACTGATCCTTTTCCTTCATGCGCAAGGTGCCGCCGCTGGCGTCAACGCTGATCTGGCCGTTCGGGCCGCTGGCCGGCAGGTCCAGTTGCAGGTCGGCGTTGAGCTTGCCCTGCCAGGCGAAATCCTTCGGCAACCACTGCGCCAGGCTTTCGATCGGGAACTGCTTGAGGTGATAACGCAGCTTCGGCTCCGGCATAAGGCGTTGATCTTCACCGCACAGGCTGGCATTGCCGGACATCCAGCAATGGGCGCCAAAGTTGATCTTGCCGTCGGCCAGACGTTCGAGTTTGGCCGGGTTTTGCAGCTTCCAGTCTTGGCCGCCGGCCTGAATGTCGCCGCTGGCCAGACGCCCGCGCCAGTTGCCTTTGTCCAGATTGCCGTCCAGACCCAACGCCAGTTTCAGCTTCGGCCCGAACAGGTCGAGGTTGAGTTTCTGGTTTTTGATATCGCCCTGGGCGCTGGCGGTCAGGGTGCCCAGCGACGTGTCGCCGGCCTGGATGCCGCTGCCCTTGAGGTCGATTTTCGCCCGTTGCGCGCTGTCGAGGGTGGCGTCGAGGTTGAGGCTTTGCAGGCGATTGTCCTGGAACGCCAGTTGCGAACCCTGCAGGCCGAGCTTGCCCTGTGGCGCCTTGAGCGTGCCAGCGACATCGACCCGACCGTTGATCTGCCCGCGCAGTTGCGGCCAGAGCTGGGCCAGACGCGCCAGTTTGATGTCGATCTGCCCGGTGAGCTTTTGTTGCAGGCTGCCTTTGCCGTTGATGCTGTTGTCGCCGAGGCGGATTTGCAGAGCATTCAGATTCCACTGCTCGCCCGCGCCGTCGGCCTTGGCTTGCAGGATCGCCGGTTGCCCGCGTAGCTTGCCTTTCAGATCGAGATCGGCATTCAGGCTCAGGCGCTCGTTCTTCATTTCGCCTTTGCTTTTCAACGGGCCGGCCAGGGTGCCCGGCAACTCCGCAACCCAGTACGCCGGGTTGAGCGCCGACAACTCCAGCGCGGTATCCCAGGCAATGCCATCGGCGAACTGCACGTCCACATGGCCTTCGGCCTTGCCCTGCCCGGCTTCGAGTTTCAGTTGTGGCAGGAAAATCTGCTTGAGATTGCCGCTGAACGGACTGCTCAGGGTGAACGCTCCCGCCGGCCCATCTGCAGCGGCGGCAAAGTTACCGAGGTACTGACCGTCGGTGTAGGAGACTTCGCCGGTGAAGGTACGCAACGTGACCTGCGGCTCGTCGATCTCCGGATAGAGCCGGTGCCAGGGAAAATCCAGCCAGTTGATATTGGCTTGGGCGCTGAGGCCTTTGCTCCAGTCGACGTTGCCGGTGAGCTTCAGGCTTTGCTTATCGTTGGCTGTCAGGTCGAGGCCGGCAATCTGCGCGCCTTTGGCGTCGACCTTGCCTTTGAGCAGCAACGCCACCGGGCCTTTTTCAGCAGGCAGTGTCGCATTGCCGAGCAATTGGTAACCGTTCTTCAGGTCGCCTTCGCCGGTCAGTACCAGTTGATTGAATTGCAGGGTGTCCGGCAGATCGGCGCTCGGCTTGAACGCCTCCGAGGTGATCCGCACCTTGGCCGGCAGATTCTCCACCAGCGGTTGCAGTTCGCCGCTCAACTGGCCGTTGAGGTAGCCACGGCTGTCGGCGTGCAGGTTGAGAGTTTTCAGCAGGTCGCCGTCGACTTTCAGCGCCAGCGTCCACGGCTCGGGAGCCGGCGACGGCAAGGTCAGATCACCGGTGATGTTCAGCGGCCAGTTGCCGGTCGGTTGCAGCAGGCCGGACAGATTCAGGCTCAACTCGTCGCGTTGCAGTTTCACGCTGTCGATCTGCATTCCCTTGGCGGTCCAGTGCGCCGCCAGTAGCAGGCCTTTCAACTCTTCACTGCCGTTGAACAGCAGGCTGCCGACCTGCACGTCGCCCAGCTCGATGGCCACGGGCAATTGCAGATCAGGAAGCTTGATCGGGCCGCTTTCAGTGACTTCTTCGCTCGGCGGAAATTGCAGGCTGACGGTATCGGCCTTGAGCTGCTGGATGCACAACGTCATGCGCGTCAGGCACAGCGGCGACCATTCGAAGATCGGTTTGCTCAGTTCGACGCGGCTGGTGTCCTGCTGCCAGAGCAGATGATCGGCGCTCCACTGCCCGCCGAGGCGACCCTGGAAATTGTCGACGCTCAAACCCGGCACCAGACCCAGCACCCAACGGCTGCCGGCCTGCGTTCCGAGCACAGCGGTAATGCTCAATACAATCAGCAGCACCAGCGACAACAGCGCCAGCGCGGATATTTTCAAACCACGCTTCACAGCTCAGGCCCCATGGAAAAGTGCAGCCGGATGCCGCCATCGTCGTCCAGCGCATGGGCCAGGTCGAGGCGGATCGGCCCCACCGGCGAAACCCAGCGCACACCGATACCGACCCCGGTCTTGAGGTTCGGCAGTTCGAGTTTGTTGAAGGAGTTGCCCTGATCGACGAAAGTCGCCACGCGCCACTTCTCGGCGATCGAGTATTGATATTCGACGCTGCCGGCCACCATGTAGCGCCCGCCGATGCGGTCGCCCTCGGAGTTTTCCGGCGACAGGCTCTGATAGTCGTAACCACGCACGCTCTGATCGCCACCGGCGAAGAAGCGCAGTGAAGGCGGCACCGACTTGTAGCCGTTGGTGGCGCTGCCGCCGACCTGTATCCGGCCGAGCAAGCGGTGCTTGTCGAACACGGTGGTCAGGCCTTTGACCAGCGCCGTGCCGTAAACCAGGTTGTTGTCCGAGCCTAGGCCTTCTTTCGCAACCTTGCTTTCGAAGGTCAGGCGATAGCCATTGTGCGGATCGATGCGGTTGTCGCTCTTGAGGTAGGAATAGCTGACACCGGGCATCAGCAAGGTGCTCAGGCCGGAGTCGTCGCCGAGCTGGTATTCCTCGCGCTGCCATTTCAGCGAGATCACCCGCTGCCAACCGCTCGGCAATTTGCTGTGCCACTCCGGGCCGAAGGTCAGCAGCTTGCTCAAGGTGTCGGAGCCGTCGATGTCTTCATATTGATAACCGCCGGCCCAGCGCAGTTTGTCGGTCAACGGCGGGTCCAGCGGGATGTCGTAGAACAGGCCGACGTTTTGCCGTGGCGCCGACAGTTCGGCCTCCCAGCCATAACTGTCGCCCTGCGGGTTGACCCAATGGCGGGTCCAGTTGGCCTTGATTCGCGGGCCGACGTCAGTGGAATAACCAAGACCCAGGCCCATGGTGCGCGGCTTGCGGGTGTCGAGTTTGACGTCCACCGGGATCACGTCGTTTTTGGCGGCGGTCGGCGCGGCGTCGACCCGCACGCCTTCGAAATAGCCGCTCGATTGCAGGTCGCGGTTGAGTTCGGCGATCAGCTCGGAGTCATACGGCTCGCCGGCCTTGAACGGCACCATGCGTTGCAGCAGGTCTTCGTCGAACGGGGTGTCGCCTTCGAAGCTGACCTTGCCCAGCGCGTAACGCGGGCCGCTTTCGTAGATCAATTCCACGTCGGCGACTCCGGCGCGGGGATCGACCATCAATTTCTGGCTGGTGAAACGGCCACTGAAGAAGCCATAGCGCGACGCCTGGTTCTGGATCAAACGCTTGGCGTCTTCGTAACGCCCATGGTTGAGCACCGCGCCGGGCTTGAGCACGTCACTTTTCGGGACTCGAAAGGATTTGAGAGAGGCCGCCGGGCCGTCAACACGCACGGTCACGTTGCGCAGGCGAATCGGCTCGCCGGGATCGATGTTCAGCACCAGACGCGGTTTTTCACCGCCCTTGACGTCGCTTTCGATCTGCGGCTGGTAATAACCCAAGGCCTGGGCGGCCTTGCGCGCCTGCTCTTCGGCGCCGCGACTGAAGCGCTGCAAGGCTTCTTCGTCACGATCGCCGAGGCTGCCGATATAGCCTTCTATATTGGCTTTCAGTTCATCGTTGGACGGTTTGATCCGCACATCCAATTCACTTTGCGCCAGCGCCGCGCAGCTGGTTAACAGCATGAGCACGCCACTGGTAAATCTTCCTGGAAACTTCATAGGCGCGGATGCTATCACGGGCTTGGGAGCGTGATAGAACAGGAAATTCCCCCAAAAGTTCGACGGTCATCCCGTTGCTGTTTGTAACACCTGTGGGTTGGCGTGGAAAAACACGTGCTCGCGCACCGGGCCGACGGCCACTTCACCGATTTCCTCGTAACCCTGACGCTTGTAGAACTCCAGGTAACGCGGGTTGCCGGTGTCGAGGATCACGCCTTGGGAGCTTTCGTCCACCGCGCACCAGTTGTGCACCGCTTGTAGCAGCTGTTCGCCGAAGTGTTTGCCTTGAAATTGCGGATGCACGCCGAGCAGCGGCAGCATGTGCACCGAGTCGGTCGGCACGCAGGCCTCAACGGCGGCGTGATATTCCAGATAGCGACGTGTGCAACGAAAACCGGTGCTCAGCACCATGCGCAAACGCCAGGCCCAACTCTCGGTAACACCCAGGCGCCGTTGCGGCGGTGCAATCAGGGCGATACCGATCAGGCGATCGTTGACTAACAGGCCGATGGCGGGCAGATCCTGCAAAAAATGCTGTTTGACCAGCTCCCGTACCGTGGCGCGCACCCGTTGTTCGTAACCCGGACGCTCGGCTTCGAACAGGTAAGCGAAGGTCGGCTCGTGGCGGTAAGCCTGATAAAGAAGGGATCGCGCTTCCCGGGAATAGCCGCGGTCGAGCATGTGGATGTCGGCGATGGCGGTTTGGGTTTCAGGCATGACGGTGATTCTCCCTGGACGGGACTCAACAGGCCCCGTTCTTGTTATACGAGCCTTGGGCTGAAGGGATCGTTCCCACACCCGAAAGACATTAGCAGCGCATATGGACTACCGCCACGCTGGCCCAGATCCTACATGTCAGCTAGCATCGCCCTTTTGCCAGGACTGCCGACCATGAAGATCGTTTCCTTCAACATCAACGGACTGCGGGCCCGTCCGCATCAGCTGGCGGCGCTGATCGAAAAGCATCAGCCGGACGTCATCGGCCTGCAGGAAACCAAGGTCCACGACGACCAGTTCCCGCTGGAAGAAGTGCGGGCCCTGGGTTATCACGTGTATTTCCACGGCCAGAAAGGCCATTACGGTGTCGCCCTGCTCTCGCGCCAGGAACCGATTGCCGTACACAAAGGTTTTGCCACCGATGAAGAAGACGCGCAGCGGCGCTTTATCTGGGGCACATTCGCCGACGCCAACGGCGTGCCGGTGACGATCATGAACGGTTATTTCCCACAGGGCGAAAGTCGCGACCACCCGACCAAATTCCCGGCCAAGCAGCGTTTCTACAGCGACCTGCAAGCCCTGCTGGAAAGCCAGTTCCACAATGAACAACCGCTGGTGGTGATGGGCGACGTCAACATCTCCCCGGAAGACAGCGACATCGGCATCGGCCCGGACAACATGAAGCGCTGGCTGAAAACCGGTAAGTGCAGCTTCCTGCCGGAAGAGCGCGAGTGGATGGCCCGCCTGAAAAACTGGGGCCTGACCGACAGTTTCCGTCACCTGAACCCGGACGTGACCGACACGTTCAGCTGGTTCGACTACCGCAGCCGCGGGTTTGAAGACGAGCCGAAACGTGGCCTGCGCATCGATGTGATTCTGGCGTCCCACGGTTTGCTGCCACGGGTGAAAGCCGCCGGCGTCGACTATGAACTGCGCGGGATGGAAAAGCCTTCGGACCATGCGCCGATCTGGCTGGAATTGAGCTGACCCGCTTGAAGCAGAAGATCACAGCCAGAGGTTGTGATCTTCTGCCCTGTCATCTTTCAGCAACCTCACTGACTTAATCTCCCCGGCAATCCCCTTGGCTGCAATCGGTGCTGGCATGACCCTGCGTGTTCTGTTCGTCTTTCTCCTGAGCGCCTGGCTGCAGGTTGGGTTTGCGGCGTTGCCCATTCCCGAGAACGGCCCGGTATTGCGCATCCAGGGTTCCAACACCATCGGCGCGGCGCTCGGCCCAGCGCTGGTGGAAGGCCTGCTTCAAGATCAGGGACTGTTGAAAGTCCACAGCGAAACCCCGGACACCGCCAATGAACAGCGGGTCGTCGGCCTGACGGCCCAAGGCCAAAGAGTCGTGGTGGAGATCGCCGCCCACGGTTCGAGCACCGGTTTCACTGCACTCAAGAACGCCAGCGCCGATCTGGCCGCCTCCTCGCGCCCGATCAAGGACAGCGAACTGCTGAACCTGCAAGCCCGGGGCGATCTGAAAAGCCCCGACGCCGAGCAGGTCATCGCCATCGATGGCCTGGCGATCATCCTTCATCCCGACAATCCGCTGAATCAATTGAACACCGAACAACTGGCGCGGATCTTCAGTGGCGAGGCGAAAACGTGGGAAGACGTCGGCGGCAAGGGTGGGACGATTCATTTATATGCGCGGGATGATCAGTCCGGCACCTACGACACCTTCAAGGAACTTGTCCTCAGCCGTCGTGGGAAATCCCTGAGCAATGCCGCGAAACGGTTTGAATCCAGCGAGCAGTTGTCCGACGCCGTGAGTGGCGATCCGCAGGCCATCGGTTTCATCGGCCTGCCCTATGTGCGACAGGCCAAGGCCGTGGCGATTGTTGACGGGCAATCTCAGGCGATGCTGCCACTGGCCAGTTTGATCGCTACCGAAGACTATCCGCTGTCTCGGCGCTTGTTTTTCTATTTGCCGCCCGACAATCAGAATCCATGGGCGCAAGCTCTGGTGGACTTTGCGCAGAGTCGTCAGGGCCAGGCGATTGTCGCGGCCAACGGTTTTATCGCCCAGACCGTGCAGGCCATCGCCGTCACGCCGAATGCGCTGATGCCCGAGGGTTATCAATCCCTCAGCCGCCACGCCCAGCGTCTGACCGTGAACTTCCGTTTCGAAGAAGGCAGCGCCAGCCTCGACAACAAGGCCCGCCAGGATCTGGCCCGGGTTTTCGACTATATAAAGCACCACGACAAGACCGACCGCGCGGTAACACTGGTGGGATTCGGCGACGCCAAGGACGACCCGGCGCGAGCGGATTTGCTGTCGAAGCTGCGGGCGATGGCGGTACGCAGGGAGCTGGTGAAAAACGGCGTGGTATTGCGCGAGGTGCGCGGGTTTGGCGCGCTGATGCCGGTGGCGACCAACAGCGGGGATGAAGGCAGGATCAAGAATCGGCGGGTTGAGGTTTGGGTTTACTGAGCGTCGAACCACTGATCGTTCCCATAGCGAGGCGTCAGGCCGGTGATCGTTCCCACGCTCTGCGTGGGAATGCATGCCGTGACGCTCCGCGTCACAGTGGACGCAGAGCGTCCATGGCTGCGTTACCACGCAGAGCGTGGGAACGATCAGGGCTGACGCGGAATGTCTGTAATCAGCGCTCGCTACGCAGCATTTCCTTCGGCACATACTTGCCGATCTCGAACTTGCCGATCGCCGCGCGGTGCACTTCGTCCGGGCCGTCGGCCAGGCGCAGGGTACGTTGCATGGCGTACATGTAGGCCAGCGGGAAATCGTTCGACACCCCTGCCCCGCCATGAATCTGGATCGCCCGGTCAATCACCCGCAACGCGACGTTCGGCGCCACGACTTTGATCTGTGCGATTTCGCTCTTGGCGACTTTGTTACCCACGGTGTCCATCATGTACGCCGCTTTCAGGGTCAGCAGGCGTGCCATGTCGATTTCCATCCGCGAGTCGGCGATCTTGTCGACGTTACCGCCCAGACGCGCCAGCGGTTTGCCGAATGCAGTACGGCTCACCGAACGTTTGCACATCAGTTCCAGTGCACGCTCGGCCATGCCGATCGAACGCATGCAGTGGTGAATCCGGCCTGGGCCAAGGCGACCTTGAGCAATTTCGAAGCCGCGTCCTTCACCGAGCAGGACGTTTTCGTACGGCACCCGCACGTTGTCGAACAGCACTTCGGCGTGACCGTGGGGTGCATCGTCGTAACCGAACACCGGCAGCGGACGGACGATCTTCACGCCGGGGGTGTCGACCGGCACCAGGATCATCGAGTGCTGGGCATGGCGCGGGGCATCGGGATTGCTCAGGCCCATGAAGATCAGGATCTTGCAGCGCGGATCGCAAGCGCCGGAGGTCCACCATTTCTTGCCGTTGATGACCCACTCGTCGCCATCGCGCACGGCGCGGGCGGCCATGTTGGTGGCGTCGGAGGACGCAACGTCCGGTTCGGTCATGGCGAACGCCGAGCGGATCTCACCGCGCAGCAGCGGTTCGAGCCAGCGCTGTTTCTGTTCTTCGTTGGCGTAACGCACCAGCACTTCCATGTTGCCGGTGTCCGGCGCCGAGCAGTTGAACGGCTCGGGCCCGAGCAGCGAACGGCCCATGATTTCCGCCAACGGCGCGTATTCGAGGTTGGTCAGGCCAGCACCCAGCTCCGACTCAGGCAGAAACAAATTCCACAGCCCTTCAGCCTTTGCCTTGGCCTTGAGTTCTTCCATGATCGTCGTCGGCTGCCAGCGATCGCCTTCTGCGACCTGGCGTTCGAACACGGCTTCGGCCGGGTAAACGTAAGTGTCCATGAACGCGGTCACGCGCTCACGCAGTTCTTGCACCTTGGGCGAATAAGCGAAATCCATGAGCAATTACCTTTTTTCGGCAGGTTGTTTAAGTCATGCAATCGATGCTAGAACAGCGTTGATAATTTACCTAGCCTATTCTCGGCGTGTATAAACATTCATCACCGATATATGATTGATTGATTTTCCTGGCCGCCCTGACCCGCGCCATTCACCTATAACAAGAGAGCCGCGTAATGAATCTGAGCAAGGTCGACCTCAACCTTTTCATCGTCTTCGACGCGATCTACACCGAAGCCAACCTGACCCGCGCCGGGCAGATTGTCGGCATTACCCAGCCAGCGGTGTCCAACGCTTTGGCGCGGTTGCGCGAGACCTTCAACGACCCGCTCTTCGTACGCACCGCCCAGGGCATGGTGCCGACGCCCATGGCGCAGAACATCATCGGCCCGGTGCGCAACGCGCTGTCGCTGTTGCGGGTATCGGTTCAGGAAAGCCGCATTTTCAACCCCTCGCAAGCAGTCAAGACTTACCGTATCAGCATGACCGACCTGACTGAGGCTGTGATTCTGCCGCCGCTGTTCCAGCGCCTGCGTCGCCTGGCGCCGACTGTGATCATCGAAAGCTTTCTGTCCAAACGCCGGGAAACCACCAAGGAACTGGCCGCCGGCCGCCTCGACTTTGCCGTGGATGCGCCGCTCAACACTGACCCGCAGGTGCGCCACGTCAAGCTGATGGAAGACCGTTACGTCTGCGCCATGCGCAAGGGTCATCCGCTGGCGACCAAGGAAAAATTCACCCTCGACGATTACCTGTCGCTGACCCACATTCATATTTCCAGCCGGCGCAGTGGTCTGGGCCATGTCGATCTGGCGCTGGGCAAGATGGGCATCCAGCGCAAGATCGCCCTGCGCTCGCAGCACTATCTGATGGCGTCCCAGGTGTTGCAGCAGACCGACATGGTGATGACCGTGCCGGAGCGGTTCGCCCGGCGCCATGACCTGCATGCGTTCAATCTGCCGGTCAACGATGTACCGCCGGTGGAAACCCATTTGTACTGGCACGAAAGCACCGATCAGGACCCGGCCAACCGCTGGATGCGCGAGCAGATGATCGAGTTGTGCCAGCAAGTGACAGCGCACGAGAAGAAGCTCGACAAGCTGCAGGCGCCCGCTACTTGACGTAAACGTCAACCTGCCATTAGCTTAGCGCCAAGCCCCTTCTTCGAGCGCTTTCATGAGCAGCCAGACCTACAGCATTTCCGACCTCGCCCGCGAGCTGGACATCACCACCCGGGCGATCCGCTTCTATGAAGAACAAGGCCTGCTCAGCCCCGAGCGCCGAGGCCAGGAACGCATCTATTCGCCGCGCGACAAGGTCAGCCTGAAGCTGATCCTGCGGGGCAAGCGCATCGGTTTCTCCCTGGCCGAGTGCCGTGAACTGATCGAGCTCTACGACCCCTCCAGCGGTAACACCAAACAACTCAACAGCATGCTGGCGAAAATCAGCGAGCGCCGGGCACAGCTTGAACAGCAACTGCTGGACATCGAACAGATGAAGCTGGAACTCGACACCGCCGAAGAACGCTGCGTGCAGGCGCTGGAGCAGACGCTCAAGAGTCAGCAAGTCGCGCAGTAGCCTCCCGACAACTACAACAGGTCAACGCCATGTCCCTCCCCTCCCAAGTACGCCTGATCGAAGTCGGCCCGCGTGACGGCCTGCAGAACGAAGCCCAGCCAATCAGCGTCGCCGACAAGGTGCAACTGGTCGACGCCTTGAGCGCCGCCGGCCTCGGCTATATAGAAGTCGGCAGTTTCGTTTCGCCCAAGTGGGTGCCGCAGATGGCCGGTTCCGCTGATGTATTCGCGCAGATCCAGCGCAAGCCCGGCGTGACCTATGGCGCGCTGGCGCCGAACCTGCGCGGTTTTGAGGATGCGCTGGCCGCCGGGGTCAAGGAAGTCGCGGTGTTTGCCGCTGCGTCCGAAGCGTTCTCGCAGCGCAACATCAATTGCTCGATCAGCGAAAGCCTGGCGCGGTTCGCGCCGATCATGGAATCGGCGAAACAGCACGGCGTTACCGTGCGCGGTTACGTGTCCTGCGTGCTCGGCTGCCCTTATGAAGGCGAGGTCGCGCCGGAACAAGTCGCCATGGTCGCCCGCGAGCTGTACGCGATGGGCTGCTACGAAGTGTCGCTGGGTGACACCATCGGCACCGGCACTGCGGGCGCCACCCGCCGACTGTTCGAAGTGGTCTCTAAGCAAGTGCCGCGAGAGAAACTCGCCGGCCACTTCCACGACACCTACGGCCAGGCCATGGCCAACATCTACGCCAGCCTGCTGGAAGGCATCGCGGTATTTGACAGCTCCATCGCCGGCCTCGGCGGCTGCCCGTACGCCAAGGGCGCCAGCGGTAACGTCGCCACCGAAGACGTGGTGTACCTGCTCAACGGCCTGGGGATCGAGACCGGTATCGACCTCGACGCCTTGATTGCCGCCGGCCAGCAGATCAGTGCGGTGCTGGGTCGCCCGACCGGTTCGCGCGTGGCCAAGGCCCGTAGCGCACAGTGAGGGGATGGTGTTACCGCCGAGCGCGAAACGTGGGCACAAGCGAGTAACACGGAAACAAATTGTCTGGTTTTGCCTGAAGGATAAATCCTTCAAAAATCTCAAGCCATTGATTTACAAGGGTTTTGAAAAGTTGGCACGGCTTCTGCTATCTCTATGGCATAACAAGAATAAAAAGCAGCAAACCAATAAAAATAAGACGTACCGACTCTGACATAACAAAAACAACACGGCAGAGACGCAGCTAACAGATTTTTTTGGAGAAGGTGTGCTTTTCAGGGTATTCCTCGGAATGACCCGCAACCGGGCAGAGAACAATAAAACTACCTTCAGGTAGCTCCCGAATCGGTTGGATCGCTTGGCGAGAAAGCAGATCAGCGCTCAAAAAAATACGTTTGCTCTTGACCCCGGATGGGGGTCGCCAAAAACAGCATTAAAGGGCCACGGTTGCCAAAAACAACAACAGACCGACCCTCAATAATAAAAAAGAGCACGCGACGACAAAATTAAAGGGGAGCTTCGGCTCCCCTTTGTGCTGTCTGGCGTTCTGAAATTGGGACCTCCCCCGTCATGCAAAACGCAATGCCAGACCTGCGGCACTTCCTAGGCATGAAGCTATGGCCGACACTGCGACTTCTCCATCATCTGCTGTATGTTCGCAGATGTGCCGCTACCACTGAAGCGCGGCACGTTTGAAACCGAGACCACCGAGGACTACCACGCTAATCTTTGGAGCGCTTAAAAGGCAGGCTTTAGTGAACACCCCAACGCCAACCTGTACCCGGATATGACGCCAACCTCCGCGACAAATACGAAGAAATCTACCTTCCCCCCCAAAAAAGTTGTGATGAACGAATTCCAGGACCTAGGCATAGTTGGCTGATCGACCTGCCAGACAGATTGACGAACTGGAAGGGAAAATCACCTGGAAAAGCCTATTGTAGAGACCTTCCGAAAGTTGGTGTCGCCGCTCAAGAGCGTCCAACCGCAGTGCCGCTCCAGCGTGCAAGAGCTCAATAACGGCGGGCTGGTGAACGACATTCCCCTAGTGACGACCATGATCATCACCGTAAAGGAATACCAGTTGGGCACACATTATCTGCGCGATTCAACCAAGTACGAGACGCAGCTCTCGGCGACCCACGTGTGGCAAACGATCAATGGTGAAGAGGTGGTGTTGCTGGATTATTTGGCGAATATTCTACGGGTGGGTGGGGAGGATCAGCGAGCGAGATATCAAAAAAATATAGGGCAAATTTAAACCGCAAAGGGCCCAACGGGTGAGAGTGTGAAGCTCACGAAGCGGGACTGCGTGCCGACATCTCATACGAACTCATAAAGTCTGGTACTCATTGATGGCTGATTTGTCGTGGTCGCAAACTCTGTCCGTTTCACTTCTCACCGCCGCTATTACCCTCGCTGGTACGAGCTGCCAACAGGCACATCAAGATGAAAGAGCCGACAAGGTAAGGTTCCTGGACGGCGCCCAAGCTACGGCACAGGAAACCAGTGGGCTTGTGGATAACGGATATAACGCCCTCGCAAAATTAGTGAAGGGGATGGATCAGAAGGGCTGGGAGGAGTTTTCCAAAGGGCCGCTCGATGAATATGTGGAGTTTCGTCGAGGTTGGCGCCAGCAGCTAATTGCGGAGCATTTCAAACTTTCGAGATACTTCGGCAAAAATACGGCGAATGACCTTATTCACATAGATGAGATTGATATTCGCCCTACAGACAACCTTGCCTCGACCAATCCATGCTCCCCACCAGGTGAGTTGGATGATTTTGACATTGAAAAACTGGCATCTGAGATCGAGTGTTACGCGAGTTTCGTAACCAAGCGTCAAGATGCAATCAATGAAAGAACCAAAGAAAACAACACGGACGATTTTTTCGAAGCGTTGAGATTAAAGCTATCCTTGCAGAACCAAACCAAAGACCTACTTCAGCATTATGATAAGTCATCAGTCACCTACTTAAGAGGGTTAGATTCGAAGCTAACAGAACTGGGTGTTTCACAGGTGACAATCCTCAACTAATGACTCAGCGTATCGCATTTCATCTGCCGCATTACGGTTTTGAGTCGCAGCAGAGTTCAAGAAGTGGCATAAGGGAAACTCTTGTGCCAATTCGGTTTTTCTTGCATATAGCCTATGAAGTGGTCAATAACCGCTTTGGCCGCAAGATGAGGTGCCGGTGCCACAACGATAGCTTTCCACACAGTGTCGATTTCGGCCCCTGAGGAACGACGATCGTCAGTTTTCATATGAATTATTCGGTCCCGAGAATTTTTCAGCTGTCGGTATCCTTGCCAGCTACGCCCACCTTTTGGTGAAGGGCATTGCAAAATTTCAGGTAAAACTTTCGTCAGTTTTTCATCTAGGGGCGTGTGCCGCTCAATGGTTTCTTTACTCGCCGCTTCCATAACAATCTCGCTTCTTTGATAGCGCGCATAAAAAAAGTCCACAGGAATCGTTTCATTGACAAATGCCTCTAATGCCGTAAAGGCTAGAATAACTGACTTGATCATGCTTTCAAGGTAATCGAACGCCTCAGCATCTGACGGAAAACTTACTTCCGCGTGGAGGGTTTTATCAATACCACTACGTTCACGAATTTTTCGTGCTTCAACGAACGCTAAAGTGGACGAATTGAGTAATAACGCAGTCGCATTAGGTAATGGAATCGTGAGCTGTTTTTTCTTTGTCAGCTGGATAACTGAGGAAACGGTTATTCGCGTCCCTCGAGGTGACAAAACACCCGACCAAGGTGAAACCCAATCCTCTGCTAGGTGAGTGTAGGACTGTAGCCTCCAATCAGTGTCACCCCCTATCGGTGGCGTAGCATGCTTCATCGAATACCTCCATGAGTGGGTCGATCGGGGTCGTTACGACGGTCAGTAAAGCTCACTTGCGCTACTCGCGAGCTCAAAACTTGGTCTATCTAGCCAATTATTCATACCGGATAGTCAAGGGGATTACCCTTGTCATCACAGTGATGGCACTATGGTGCTGAAGACGCTGTTTTTTGAGTCAGGAGCCTCATATGAATTTAGAGAAAAAACTTCAGCCAAACCGGAATGCATTCGCTGCGGACCCATTTGGCTACAGCTCTTCGGCCTGGCTCAAATGGGGCATAGCCCAGACCGTAGCAGGCTTCCCCGTAGATATCTCGAAACCTCCAACAGCAGAGGATCTCAAATCTCCAATCCTGTGGCTGACCCAAGCTGAAGCGTTGACTCAAGCAGCAGTTGCACTCATGAAAAATCAGCCAAGCTTCGAAACAATGCCCACTGATATGAAGGGCATATGTGATAGCCAGTATTGTGCAGTAGCTTTGATGCTTGTTGGCTACAGTTTGGAGGTTTGCCTTAAGGCAATGACCATCCTACGCAGCGGCGTTGTAACCTACATGGCCAATGAAAAATCTTTCTATCACCATAGGCTGGTGAAGCTCGCCGATTTCATACCAGGACTCAGTGTCAAGGATAAAGCCATCTTACAAACGCTCACTCACTTCACACTATGGGCAGGCAGGTACCCAGACCCCGGGTCTGGCCGCGTGCAGGATATGGAAGAAGTATTCAGTGTTGCCGAGCAGCACGAAATATCTGCAAAGGATCTTTTTGAGCTAGCTGCACAAGTTATGGGACATACCCAAGGTGTTGTCGATGAGGCGACTCGCTAAGCACCACAAACAAAGAAGTCAACTAGGAAGACATGATCTTATGACCGGAAAAGCATTGAAAAACGCATTTCATAAAAAATCAGCGGGCAAAAAAGGCGAAATCCAACTTTTTCAAGCGTTTATAGACGCCTTTAACTCACTCGGGGCTAACGCATTAGCAAAGGAATATCACGGAAATAAATATCAAGTGATATTTGATGAAATGAGAGGGGCTGGACGTCCTACTCCTCGTTGCGAGTTGTGCGATGTCATGATTATTCAGTATCCGAATGGTCACGCCAATGCAGCTCGAGTAACGTTCAATCAGGCAAAGGTCACCAAGAACGATTTAGGATGCAGTCCATCAAAGGCCGCTGTAGTTCCCGACAGTTTTGGTGCAAACCTCGAGCAGTGGGATTTATTGTCAAATAGGCCTACCGTGAGAAACGCGACGACGACATTTTATCCGCCTAGCAATTTGTTATCTGATGCAATACTTCCATCTGTTGGAACTTTTGGTGTTTTCTATCCCTTAGGATCAAGTTTTGATTTTGCATATTATGTCGCGTGTGGACTTAGGCCACTCTCGAATAATCCAGGCCGAACAGGGACTCTGCAATGGCTAGCACCTATGAACTTTATCTCACGTAGAGCTGGTTACGATGAGATAACCGGGACTTGCTGCCTTGAGGCATTCGGAGATGCCTTGGAACATGGACTGGTCGGAACGCCTGTGTGGCCGCTCCTGTATGGCCCGCGCGGATCCCGCCCAATGCAACAATGGTTGAGGGACGTTCTTCTGTCACTTGCTCAAGAAAATCCGGACTCGTCACTACCGGACGAACTCCTAAATGGACTTGAGTTGATAAGCATTGAGGGCGAGCGTGATCACCTTCTTCGTGACAACGCTCCATCGACACCACGGGCAGTCATATTGGTCAAAACACCGCGTGAACCGCCACTGTTAAACAGGCGACCCGCATAATAGGGAGCAACTCAACTGCCCCCCCAGCGTAAAGTGCTGATAGCAATAAACTGCCTAATAGCTAGGGATCCGCGCTCATTTCGGGCCTTAGATCCCGGCCGCTCAAGTGCTGCAGCCACTGCAGCACGACTGGCTTCATACATCGCAAACGCGTTGAATTCCGAATCCAGCAAAACCAACAGCACAGCATCAAAGGGTTTATCCAAATCAATACTGCCCAAGCGACCATTCAGCTTGGCCGGATCAGTGACACACCGTCCTTTAATCTGAATATGCACCTCGTGCCCATTCCGCAAGGTGGTAGCGTCGTAACCAGCCTGTCTGGCGCAATGCAAATTCAAGCCTAGCTTCGTAGCAGCCTCATACTCAGCCACCTCGCCAGTGATCCCCAGCGGTTTGCCGGTAAGCCGGTAAAATCGCCGAGCGAGAATTTTGGCCTCATGCAAGACGTCCAAAATTTCCGCGTTGATATCGGCGGTTTGAGTTTGGCCGTCATCAGCATTTAGACTCGGATTCAAAACTGCGTCTCACACAATACAGGGGTCGGTAAGTGGCGGTGGAGTTAGCCCACCCAATCCGTCGCTGCCTTGGTGCCAAATACAACCGCCTTGCTCAAAAACTCGGAGGCAAGTTCTTTGACTTTCCCCGTCATTCCGTCCTTCGTCGCACTGACCAATTGATCACCCAGCGACGGATCCTTGCTCTCAAGGTTCGAAGGCATTGCCTGCAAGAGTTCTAAAGTCCTGGCAGTCATGACACAGCCCATCACCGTACCATTGCTAAGCTGTGAGCCACTGTCCAAGTAGCCGTGGTTACTCAACCAAATAACCGTCGAAACAAAAAATACTGCATCACGGCGATGGCGATAATCGTCAACCTCTTGCTCCGGCCGATTGACCGCCATCTGTTCCTGAAAGTCTTCCGGTTGCAGCTCTATGGCAACCGGGAATTCTTGATAAAGCTTGGCGAAGATCGCCCCCACTAGCACGTTAAACCGTTCGATATTGCCCGCTGCCATGCGTGAATCTCCTTAGTTTTTCTTCCTAGTCACATTAAGCACATGCGACTTCAGATGCACCATGGCGGCCGACTCAGCCCCCAACCCCCGCAACTCAGTGAACCACGCGTCACCGTTAGGCAAGTAGACCGTCAGCGTATCCCCAAACACGTTATAGATAGCGGTGTATTGAACGCCTTCATGCTCAAGCGTGATTTCTTCATCCATCTGCAATACCTCCTTCACGTTCATTGATTGTCGTTCGCCAACTGAACAAGTGAAATCATGAGAGCTGACCTCGACATGGCAGCCACACTAACTGCCGCGCTCACGAAGGCCAACCCAAAAAACTACGTTGACATACAGCCTCCAACAACAACCTTCCAGTGAGCACTCAATTGGCATGTATTTGAGATCAAACCGCAGCATCCAGCCATCCACATGCACCCGGCAAATGCATCAAAACAAGACGGAGGATTCACGGCTTTCGCTGTGTGTAAACACGACATGGGATGAGCGTTTAAATTACACCAACTGTTACGCCATAAAGGCTACAACACCTTGCGTCGTTGCCTACGCGTACGCCAGAATCCGCCGGCTTGTGCGCTTAGACCTCGGACTCTATCGTTTACCTGCCACTGCCCATCAGTGGTCGGGTTTAGTAGCCCGTATGGTCTTAGTAAGTGCATGAGCCCCATTCAGTCAGGTACGTCCAGTCCTGCACTTGATGGTGGCTGTGCGCAGGGCGCTCTCGAGCGCGCCGGTCTTGCTAATTCCTCCGGTCTACTAACCTGCGCGCAGCCGCCACCCTTCTTTTAGTAGAGAACGGTCGCGGCCCTATTTCAGGAATTAGATATATGTTCAAGATTACGCCTAACCCTCCGGATGCAGATCCGATCCCCTACGACGCCGCCCTCGAAGCCGAAAACATTAAAACGGCCACCGAGCGGGCGATCAATCATTACCTCGATCCCGGGGCGCAGAAGACGTCCAAGCCATCGCGCAAGCCCGGCAAGATTTATCTGGTCAATCCAACGATGGATGACGAAACGCTGCTGGTCGAAGCGTGCGAAACCCTGTCGTCAGCCAGTGACATGGCCCGAGACCTCGGCAACACCGTCGACCCGTCGCAGCGCAAGGCGATGCAGATACTGCAGCAGGTCATCATGCTGAGTGAGCTGCTGGTCAATCGTGTGCTGGATAACCATCACGTCTCGCGGTAGTTGCCGCCCCGGTGAGGGGCTTGTCCCCTCACTGCCTGGCAGCCGTCTATAAAAATCCTCAAGCGACTCTTTTCCGGAGTTCCAGCTGATGTCCAAGACCGTCATTCCACCGTTAGAAGATCCGGTGTCCCCCTACGAGTTTCCCGATTCAAGAAAACTCCACGACGCGGCCGAACGCGCCCTCGACTATTACCTGACACCGGCAGCCCGGATCATGGCCACGCCTTACACTCCAAACGACATGTTCATGGTCAACCCGCAAACCGACACGGAATCCTTGCTGGCCAATGCATGCGAATCCCTCGCGTCAGCCACGGTCATGCTCGGTGACTTTGCCGGCCTGCTGGAAGGGCCGAACCGCAAGACTCTGCTGGGCATTGCGCAAGTGGTGATGTTGGGGGAGTTGGCGGTGAATCAGGCGTTGGAAAATGTAGAAGTAAAGCAATAAGCGCTGCTTTCGAAGCCAGGGTCCGCGCCTTGGCTTCGAAAGCTCTAATCGTCAGCCCTCGTTACTACGCAACTCCTCGATACTGATCTCACGCATCCGGAATTTCTGGATCTTGCCGGTCACCGTCATCGGAAATTCCTCGACGAACTTGAAATGACGCGGCGTCTTGAAGTGGGCGATGCGCTCCTTGCACCACGCTTGCAGCTCTTGTTCGGTCGCGCTGTGGCCGGGGTGGAATTTGATCCAGGCGACGATTTCCTCGCCGTAACGCGAGCATGGAATGCCGATCACCTGCACGTCCGCCACCGCCGGGTGGGTGAAGAAGAATTCTTCCAGTTCACGCGGGTAAATGTTCTCGCCGCCACGGATGATCATGTCCTTGTTACGCCCGGCGATGCACACATAACCCTCGTCGTTCATGCTCGCCAGGTCGCCGGTGTGCATCCAGCCTGCCGCGTCGATGGCTTCGGCGGTGGCATTCGGGTTGTTCCAGTAGCCGAGCATCACGCTGTAGCCACGGGTGCACAGCTCGCCGATGGTGCCGCGTGGCACCGGATTGCCGGCCTCGTCGATGATTTTGCTTTCGAGTTGTGGCTGGGTGCGGCCGACGGTGGTGACGCGCAGCTCCAGTTCGTCGGATGGGCCGGTCTGCAGCGAGACCGGGCTGGTTTCGGTCATGCCGTAGGCGATCTGCACTTCGCTCATGTGCATCTCGTTGATGACCCGGCGCATCACTTCGATTGGGCAAGTCGCGCCGGCCATGATCCCGGTGCGCAGGGTCGACAGGTCGAATTCGGCACGTTGTGGCTGATCGAGCATGGCGATGAACATGGTCGGCACGCCGTACAGCGCGGTAGCTTTTTCTTCGGCGACGGTGCTCAGGGTCAGCAGCGGATCGAAGGCATCGTTGGGGTAAATCATGGTGCTGCCGTGGGTGATGCAGCCGAGGTTGCCCATGACCATGCCGAAGCAGTGATACAGAGGCACCGGGATCACCAGGCGATCAGCAGCGGTCAGGCCGAGACTTTCGCCGACCATGTAACCGTTGTTGAGGATGTTGTAGTGACTGAGGGTCGCGCCCTTGGGGAAACCGGTGGTGCCGGAGGTGTACTGAATGTTGACGGGCTGATCGAAGTGCAGGCTGTCGCTGCGTTCACGCAATTGTGCTGGCGAGACACTGGCGGCCAGATCGGCCAGTTGCGACCACGGGAGAAAACCCGAAGGCGGCTGCGGATCGAGGCTGATCAAGCCGCGCAACTCCGGCAGGCGCTCGCTGCGCAGTTCGCCGATGGATTGCTCGGCCAGTTCCGGCAGCAAGCCTTGCAACATGCCGTGATAGTTGGAGCTCTTGAACGCCCCGGCGCAGACCAACCATTGGCAGCCGGATTGCTTGAGCACGTATTCGAGTTCGGAGCTGCGGTAGGCCGGGTTGATGTTGACCAGGATTACGCCGAGCTTCGCGGTGGCGAACTGAGCGATGCACCACTGCGCGCAGTTCGGCGCCCAGATGCCAAGTCGGTCACCGGTCTGCAAACCCAACGCCAGCAGCGCTCTGGCATGCACGTCTACCGCGTCGGCCAGTTGCCGCCAGGTGTAACGCAGCTGCTGATGGCGCACCACCAGCGCCTCGCCGTCCGGGTACTGCGCGACGGTCTCGTCGAACTTCTGCCCGATGGTCATCGCCAGCAAGGCTTTGCTCTGGGAACCACGGGTATAGCTGCGCTGCGGGTTTGCACTGGGTTGATCCATGACGACCCCTATTGTCTTTATTAGTGGGTGTTGGAACGGAGCTGCGGCAGCTCCGACCATTCAGAACTGGCTCTACTCTCGCTCAAGTTGACGTTAACGTAAAGGGTGATTGACAGCCATTCGTCACAGGCTTACGTTAACGTAAAGGTGAGAACTGAAACGCCCTTCTCCCCACCCTACAAAAAAGCCAAAAGGTGACACATGAGCTACCCATCCCTGAACTTTGCCCTCGGCGAAACCATCGACATGCTGCGCGATCAGGTTCAGTCCTTTGTCGCCAAGGAGATCGCCCCGCGTGCCGCGCAGATCGACAGCGACAACCTGTTCCCTGCCGATCTGTGGCGCAAGTTCGGCGACATGGGCCTGCTCGGGATCACCGTGCCGGAAGAGTACGGCGGCGCTGGCCTGGGTTACCTGGCGCACGTCGTGGCGATGGAAGAAATCAGCCGCGGCTCGGCTTCCGTGGCGTTGTCCTACGGCGCCCACTCCAATCTCTGCATCAACCAGATCAACCGCAATGGCAACCACGAACAGAAAACCAAATACCTGCCGAAGCTGATCAGCGGCGAGCACGTCGGCGCTCTGGCGATGAGCGAACCGAACGCCGGTTCCGACGTGGTCTCGATGAAACTGCGCGCCGATAAACGCGGCGACCGTTTCGTGCTCAACGGCAGCAAGACCTGGATCACCAACGGTCCCGACGCCAACACTTACGTGATCTACGCCAAGACCGACCTGGAAAAAGGTCCGCACGGCATCACCGCGTTCATCGTCGAACGTGACTGGAAAGGCTTCAGCCGCAGCAACAAGTTCGACAAGCTCGGCATGCGCGGCTCCAACACTTGCGAGCTGTTCTTCGATGACGTCGAAGTACCGGAGGAAAACATCCTCGGCGTGCTCAACGGCGGCGTGAAAGTGCTGATGAGTGGCCTCGATTACGAGCGCGTCGTGCTGTCCGGTGGCCCGACCGGGATCATGCAGTCGTGCATGGACCTGATCGTGCCGTACATCCATGACCGCAAGCAGTTCGGCCAGAGCATCGGCGAATTCCAGCTGATCCAGGGCAAGGTCGCCGACATGTACACCCAGCTCAACGCCAGCCGCGCGTACCTTTACGCCGTGGCCCAGGCCTGCGAGCGCAACGAAACCACCCGCAAGGACGCTGCCGGCGTGATCCTCTACACCGCCGAACGCGCCACGCAAATGGCCCTGGATGCGATCCAGATTCTTGGCGGCAACGGCTACATCAACGAATTCCCGGCCGGCCGTCTGCTACGTGACGCCAAGCTGTACGAAATCGGTGCCGGTACCAGTGAGATCCGTCGCATGCTGATCGGTCGCGAACTGTTCAACGAAACCCGCTAAACGGAGCTGTCCATGGCTATCCTGCATACCCAGCTCAACCCCCGTTCAGCGGAGTTCGCCACCAACAGCGCGGCGATGCTCGAACAGGTCGACGCCCTGCACACCCTGCTCGCCCAAGTGGCTCAGGGCGGCGGCGCGAAAGCTCAGGAACGTCACACCTCGCGCGGCAAACTGCTGCCGCGTGAGCGGATCAACCGCTTGCTCGATCCGGGCTCGCCGTTTCTGGAAATCAGTCAGTTGGCCGCCCACGCTGTGTATGGCGAAGAAGTGCCGGCCGCTGGCGTGATTGCCGGGATCGGTCGCGTGGAAGGCGTCGAATGCATGATCGTCGCCAACGACGCGACGGTGAAAGGCGGCTCGTACTACCCGCTGACCGTGAAGAAACACCTGCGTGCCCAGACCATCGCCCAGCAAAACCGTCTGCCATGCATTTATCTGGTGGACTCGGGCGGCGCCAACCTGCCGCGTCAGGACGAAGTGTTTCCGGATCGCGAGCACTTCGGGCGAATCTTCTTCAACCAGGCCAACATGAGCGCCATGGGCATTCCGCAGATTGCCGTGGTCATGGGTTCCTGCACCGCCGGCGGCGCCTATGTGCCGGCGATGGCCGACGAAGCGATCATGGTGCGCAATCAGGCAACGATCTTCCTCGCCGGCCCGCCGCTGGTGAAAGCCGCGACCGGTGAAGTGGTCAGCGCCGAAGAACTCGGCGGGGCCGATGTGCATTGCAAGACGTCCGGGGTTGCCGACCACTACGCCGAAAGCGATGAGCATGCCCTCGCCCTCGCCCGCCGCAGCGTCGCCAACCTCAACTGGCGCAAGCTCGGCGAAGTGCAGCAGCGCGCGCCGATTGCGCCGCTGTACGCCAGCGAAGAGTTGTACGGCGTGGTGTCGGCGGACGCCAAACAGCCTTTCGATGTGCGTGAAGTGATTGCGCGACTGGTCGACGGTTCGGTGTTCGATGAATTCAAAGCTTTGTTCGGCACCACGCTGGTGTGCGGTTTCGCCCACCTGCACGGCTACCCGATCGCGATCCTTGCCAACAACGGCATCCTGTTCGCCGAAGCCGCGCAGAAAGGCGCGCACTTCATCGAACTGGCCTGCCAGCGCGGGATTCCGCTGCTGTTTCTGCAGAACATCACAGGCTTCATGGTCGGCCAGAAATATGAGGCCGGCGGCATCGCCAAACACGGCGCCAAACTGGTGACCGCCGTGGCGTGCGCCAAGGTGCCGAAATTCACCGTGATCATCGGCGGCAGCTTCGGCGCAGGCAACTACGGCATGTGCGGGCGGGCCTACGATCCGCGTTTCCTGTGGATGTGGCCGAACGCGCGGATCGGCGTGATGGGCGCCGAACAGGCGGCCGGCGTGCTGGTTCAGGTCAAGCGCGAGCAGGCCGAACGCAGCGGTCAGGCGTTCAGTGCGGAACAGGAAAGCGAGATCAAGCAACCGATTCTCGACCAGTACGAAGAACAGGGTCACCCCTACTACTCCAGCGCACGACTGTGGGACGACGGTGTCATCGACCCGGCGCAGACCCGCGATGTACTGGCCCTGGCCTTGTCCGCGTCGTTGAACGCGCCTATCGAACCGAGCCGCTTCGGCGTGTTCCGGATGTGATCGGGAGAACCTCATGAGCGACTTCAACACCCTCGAATTGCACAGCGATCCACGGGGTTTCGCAACCCTGTGGCTGAGCCGCGAAGAAAAGAACAACGCGTTCAACGCCGAAATGATCCGCGAACTGATCCTGGCGCTGGACAAGATCGCCAGTGATGCCAGCCTGCGCTTTTTACTGGTACGCGGACGCGGCAAACACTTCAGCGCTGGCGCGGATCTGGCCTGGATGCAGCAATCGGCCGAACTCGATTACCACACCAACCTCGACGACGCCCGGGAACTGGCGGAGCTGATGTACAACCTCGCCAAACTGAAAATCCCGACCGTGGCCGTGGTGCAAGGCGCGGCGTTCGGTGGCGCGCTGGGTCTGATCAGTTGCTGCGACATGGCGATTGGCGCCGATGACGCGCAGTTCTGTCTGTCGGAAGTGCGCATCGGCCTGGCGCCGGCGGTGATCAGTCCGTTCGTGGTGCAAGCCATTGGCGAGCGCGCGGCGCGGCGTTATGCGCTGACGGCCGAGCGTTTTGGCGGGCAGCGGGCGCGGGAAATCGGTTTGTTGTCGGAAAGCTATCCGGCGACCGAGCTTGAACAGAAAGTCGAACAATGGATCGACAACCTCCTGCTCAACAGCCCCGCCGCCATGCGCGCCAGCAAGGATCTGCTGCGTGAAGTCGGCAACGGCGCGCTGACGCCGGCCCTGCGCCGCTACACCGAAAACGCCATCGCCCGCATCCGCGTCAGTCCGGAAGGCCAGGAAGGTCTGCGGGCCTTTCTGCAGAAGCGTCCGCCGAGCTGGCAAGCCGCAACCACCACCAAGGAGCCGCGTTGATGAGCGCACCTGTTCTCACCACCCTGCTGGTGGCCAACCGTGGCGAAATCGCTTGCCGGGTCATGCGTACCGCCAAGGCTTTGGGCCTGACCACCGTCGCCGTGCACAGCGCCACCGACCGCGAAGCGCGGCACAGCCGCGAAGCGGATATCCGCGTCGATCTGGGCGGCAGCAAAGCGGCCGACAGCTATCTGCAAATCGATAAATTGATCGCAGCGGCCAAGGCCAGCGGTGCTCAGGCGATTCATCCGGGTTATGGCTTTCTGTCGGAGAACGCTGGTTTTGCTCGCGCCATTGAAGCCGCCGGCCTGATCTTCCTCGGCCCGCCCGCCTCGGCCATCGACGCGATGGGCAGCAAATCCGCCGCCAAGGCCCTGATGGAAACTGCTGGCGTGCCGCTGGTTCCGGGATATCACGGCGAAGCTCAGGATCTGGACACCTTCCGCGATGCTTGCGAGCGCATTGGTTATCCAGTGCTGCTCAAGGCCACCGCTGGCGGTGGCGGCAAGGGTATGAAGGTCGTTGAAGACGTCAGCCAACTGGCTGAAGCGCTGGCTTCGGCCCAGCGTGAAGCGCAATCGTCGTTCGGCGATTCTCGGATGCTGGTGGAGAAATACCTGCTGAAGCCACGTCACGTGGAAATCCAGGTGTTTGCCGATCAGCATGGCAATTGCCTGTATTTGAATGAACGCGACTGCTCGATTCAGCGTCGGCACCAGAAGGTCGTTGAAGAGGCGCCGGCACCGGGGCTGAGTCCGAAGCTGCGTCGTGCGATGGGCGAAGCGGCCGTGCGTTCGGCGCAGGCCATCGGTTACGTCGGCGCTGGCACGGTGGAGTTTTTGCTGGACGCTCGCGGCGAGTTCTTCTTTATGGAGATGAACACGCGGTTGCAGGTCGAGCACCCGGTGACCGAAGCCATCACCGGGCTCGATCTGGTGGCCTGGCAGATTCGCGTCGCCCGTGGCGAAGCGCTGCCGATCACTCAGGATCAGGTGCCGTTGAACGGGCATGCAATTGAGGTTCGGCTGTACGCGGAAGATCCTTCGAATGATTTCCTGCCGGCGACCGGGCGTCTGGATCTGTATCGAGAATCCGCCGCAGGACCGGGGCGCCGTGTGGACAGCGGTGTTGAGGAAGGCGATGAGATTTCGCCGTTCTATGACCCGATGCTCGGCAAGCTGATTGCCTGGGGCGAAGATCGTGAGCAGGCGCGTTTACGGCTGCTGAGCATGCTCGACGAGTTTGCGATTGGCGGGTTGAAGACCAACATCAACTTCCTGCGGCGGATCATCGGGCATCCGGCGTTTGCGGCGGCGGAACTGGATACCGGGTTCATTCCGCGTTATCAGGATCAGTTGCTGCCAACACCTGCTGCGCTGAGCGATGAATTTTGGAATGCGGCGGCGCAGGCTTTTGCGCAGAGCCTGCCGGGGACGGCTCGGGCGGATGATCCGGCTTCGCCTTGGGCGCTACACAGTGGTTTACGTACCGGGTTGCCACGGGAAATCACGCTGCATTTGAGTTGCGAGGGGCAGGATCGGGCGTTGACGCTCGGTGCTGGCGGCAGTGCAAAACTGATCGGCGAGCAACTGATACTCGAGCACGACGGGCTGCGTCGGCAGCTGCGGGCGATTCGTCGTGAAGAGGTGCTATTTCTGCAATGGGACGGCGAGTTGCGGCGCGTTGAAACGTACGACCCGATCAGCGCTGTCGAAGCCAGTCACAGCCATCAGGGTGGTCTGACGGCGCCGATGAACGGCAGCATCGTCCGAGTGTTGGTGGAGGCCGGGCAATCGGTTGAAGCCGGTGCGCAACTGGTGGTGCTGGAAGCGATGAAGATGGAGCACAGCATCCGCGCGCCCCACGCCGGGGTGATCAAGGCGCTGTATTGCCAGGAAGGCGAAATGGTCAGCGAAGGCAGCGCACTGGTCGAACTGGAAGAAGCTTGAAAGATGGATCGATCCTACGCCTGGCGAGGATCGATCTGACTAGTATTTGGCCGTTGCCTGAACCACGACGCCGATAATTCGGCACTCGTCGGTCAACAAGGCTTTCGGCCAGGTCGGATTGAGCGGCACCAGGTAACGCTGGCCGCCCTCTTCGATCAGTTTGCGGAAAATCGCCTCGTCGCTGTCCGGCCACTGGGCGATCACCAGTTTTCCGGGCTCGGCTTCCAGCGCCGGGTCCACCAGAATCATCATCCCTTCGCCGATGCTCTGCCCCGTGGGCGCAGTCATCGCATTCCCCATCACGGTAAGCCAGAACGCCGGGCCACGGGCGTGGTAATCCGTCAGTTCGAAACGCCGCTTGTCCTTGGCACTCGAATACGCTGGCTGGCTCTCACGGGCCTCGACCGGCGCATTCCACTCGCTGACCGGGTAGCGAAAGTAAGGGTTGTACTTCTGCGCCAGAGGCATTTCGTCATCCGCATCGATCTGCGGTTCGCGAATCACCACCGCGACCTCGAGATACTCCATGCCCAGCGCTTTCAGCACGCGGTTCATCTGCGTGATGCCGGGCTCGCGGCGCTTGTTCAGCCAATGGCCGATACCGCCCTGAGACATGCCGACGCGCTCGCCGAGCTCGACTTGAGTGACGTTGAGTTCACTCATTTTGGCCTTGACCAACTCAATCCATTTATCCATGTGCGGCACCATACGTGGACGCCTGCGGCCGGCAAAACACATATTGTAGTATTTAAATTCTGGTCACAAATACTGATAGTACTATGCTTGAGTCACGGATTTGAATCGACCAAGGAGTGACCTTTCACCATGAATATCACCAGCAAAGACTTGCCCGACCTGCAAATGGACACCACCTTCACGTCCCCGCAAGGGTGCGCCGCTGCGCAACGGGCGTTGGACTATTACTTGAAACCAGCTGTGTCAGAACCGGAAGTGGATGAGCGCTTTTTCGGCGTAAGCAGCAATCTGAGCGGCGAAGAATCCCTGGTCCACGCCTCCGATCTGCTGCGATGTGCAGCAGCGACGGCGTTCAAGGCGGCGGACGGCCTGCAGGGCGTCAATCGGGATCTGGCGTTTTCGGTCGTGCACATGGTGGACATGGCGCGGGCGATGGTTGATCACTCGCTCGATGGCGCAGTTCGCTGAAGACGGGAGTTCGGACGGACGGGAAAGAATTTTCCAATCGCGCAGATAAAAACATTTGACTTGCAAATGATAATGATTATTATTGCAAGCAACTGGTCGCGAGATCAGTCGATGGACCAGAGACCTTAGGTCGGTCTTCTGGACTATCTCCTCATCAGGCTAATCACGGTTTTTGACCCGGCTTTTTGCCGGGTCTTTTTTTTGCCAGTTTTCTGGCTTGTGGCTTCAGGCTAATGAAGTCTTTGGATGCCGCAAATTCGATGGCGCGGATAATATCAAAAGAATATTGCTTGGCAAGCGGACCCCGGCCACATTGGGGCAAAGTAATGCCAATTAGCACTTGAGAATCAATCGCACAGCCACTAAGCTGCATCCGCGTCACGGAAGACGCCCCCCGCCACAACCCGCAATTTCCCTCGGTTTCACCCCTGTCTTGCGTGTAAAGTAGCCGCCATAAAAATCATATTCAGGAACCGATTATGACCGTGGCCAAATCTTCGTTCGACATCAGCGCCAACTTCGACAGCGGCAACATCCAAGTCATCGACATCAGCAATCCGCTCAACCCGGTTCTGGCAATTCGGCCAGATACCCGCAGCGCTCATTTCCAGTGGTTCCACTTCAAGGCCAGCGGCCTGCACGTTCATCAGGAACACTGGTTTCGTCTGGTCAACGCCAGCCAGTCTTCCTACAACAAAGCCTGGACCGGCTATCAGGCGGTCGCTTCCTACGACCACGTCAACTGGTTCCGTATCCCGACTCAATTCGAAGGCGACAGCCTGCGCTTCTGCCTCGAAGCCGAGCAGACCCACGCCTGGTTCGCCTATTTCGAACCTTACAGCCGTGGCCGTCATGACTGGCTGATCGAGCAAGCACTGACCAAGGCCGGCACCGAACTGCTGGCCACCGGCAAAAGCGTCGAAGGCCGCGACATCCAGTTGCTGCGCAAAGGCACTGGCGCCGAAGGTCGCCGCAAGATCTGGATCATCGCCCAGCAGCATCCCGGCGAGCACATGGCCGAGTGGTTCATGGAAGGCGTGATCGAACGCCTGGAGCATCATGACGATCCGGTACTGAACAAACTGCTGGCCAGCGCCGATTTGTACCTGGTGCCGAACATGAACCCGGACGGCGCCTTCCACGGTCACCTGCGCACCAATGCCATGGGCCAGGACCTGAACCGCGCCTGGCAGAACGCCAGTCAGGAAGTCAGCCCCGAAGTACTTTTCGTACAACAGCAGATGGAAAAGTACGGCGTCGATCTGTTCCTCGACGTACACGGCGACGAAGAAATCCCCCACGTGTTCACTGCCGGTTGCGAAGGCAACCCGGGTTACACCCCGCGCCTGGAGAAGCTCGAAGAGCACTTCCGCAGCCACCTGAAGCACACCACCAAAGATTTCCAGACCAAGTACGGCTACACCCGCGACGAGCCGGGCCAGGCCAACATGACTCTGGCCTGCAACAGCGTCGGCCAGAAGTTCGACTGCCTGTCGCTGACCCTGGAAATGCCATTCAAGGATCACGATGACGCGCCGAACCCGCTCACCGGCTGGTCGGGCAAACGCTCGAAGCAACTGGGCAAAGACGTGCTGACCACCATCGCAGACATGGTCGACACCCTGCGCTAATCCCCTCGGATTTTCGCTTCACGAAAGATCGCAGCCTGTCTGCGATCTTTTTTTTGCGCCGACTTTTACCCAATCAGGTTGCAAATCAAAACCGGATTACTTACCGTCAATCAAGTTTCAATTTGAAACCTGAAAGGATCCGGGACATGAACACTGCAACACTCGATAAAGGTGTCGTACTGCTTTTCGCCATCGCTTGCGGCCTTGCGGTGGGCAACGTGTATTACGCCCAGCCGCTGCTGGATGCGATGGCCGACGCCTTCGGCCTGTCGCCGGGCAGCATCGGTATCGTCATGACGCTGACCCAGGTCGGTTACGGCCTCGGGCTGTTATTGCTCGTGCCCCTCGGCGACATGCTCAACCGCCGCCGGTTGATCGTCACGCAAACGCTGTTGTCCGCCGCTGCCTTGCTGATGATCGCTCTGGCCTCGAACAGCGCCTGGCTACTGATCGGCGTCACCCTGACCGGCCTGCTGGCCGTGGTCACCCAGGTGCTGGTCGCCTACGCCGCTACCCTGGCCGTCCCGGCACAACGCGGAAAGGTTGTGGGCGTGATCACCAGCGGTATCGTCGTCGGCATTTTGCTCGCGCGAACGGTGGCTGGGGGGATGGCTGATCTGGCCGGCTGGCGCTCGATCTATCTGCTGTCGGCGGGGTTGACGCTGGTGATGGCCGCGCTGCTGTTTCGGGTGTTACCCAAAGATGAAGACGCACGATCGACCACGCGTTACGTGGCACTGATCGCCTCAGTGTTCAGCCTGTTTCGTGAGGAACCGGTGCTGCGCCAACGAGCAATCCTCGCCCTGCTCACCTTCGCCAGCGCCATGGTTTTGTGGACGCCGATGGTGTTGCCGCTGGCCGCCCCGCCGCTGTCACTTTCCCACAGTGAAATCGGATTGTTCGGACTCGCCGGCGCGGCAGGCGCACTGGCCGCGGCCAGAGCCGGACATCTGGCGGATCGAGGATTGGGGCAATGGGTCAGCGGCCTGTCGCTGCTGCTGATGCTGGGCTCATGGCTGCCAATCGCACTCACCCAGTCTTCGTTATGGGCACTGCTGCTTGGCGTCATCACCCTGGATCTGGGCTTGCAGGCCGTACACGTCACCAGCCAGAGCATGATCTACAGCGTCCGCCCGGAGGCGCAGAGCCGACTGACCGCCGGCTACATGCTGTTTTACTCAATTGGCAGCGCCTTGGGCTCAATCGCCTCGACGGCCATGTACGCCTGGGCAGGATGGCCGGGCGTGTGCTGGCTGGGTGCCGCAATCAACACGGTCGCGCTGCTTTATTGGTGGAGCACCGTGGCCAAACAGAAACGTGGCGAGGCTGCTTGCGCCCTCGCCACGTCGGACTGACACACGATCAACCGCGATTGCGTCCCCGCAGCATGCTGTCGAGCACCTCGTCGCGGCGCACCCAGCCATGGAACAGCGCCGCCGCCAGGTGCAGCAGCACGGTCAGGAACAGCAGATACGCCAGATACCCGTGAGCCTTGCGCAGCAACGCGAACACCTGCGCATCCGCCGGCACGATCGGCGGCAATTGCAGCGACGTGCCGAGCATCACCGGATCCCCAGCCGCGCTGATCATCGCCCAGCCCAGCAGCGGCAACACCAACATCAGCGCGTACAACAACAGATGAGAGGCCTTGGCCGCCATCACCTGCCAGCCCGGCAGATCCGCCGGCAGCGGCGGCTGACGGGTGCCGAGCCGCACCAGAATGCGCACGATCACCAAAGCGAGTATCGCGATGCCCAATGGTTTGTGCAGATTGATCAACCATTCATGCCGCGCCGACACCGAGGTCACCATGCCGGCGCCGATGAACAACATCGCGATGATCATCAACGCCATCAGCCAGTGCAGCAACCGCGCCAGCGGATTGAAATGAGTCGGTTGCGTGCTCATGGGCGAGCCTCCTTTTTGCCGGCTGGCAGTTGGCTGACTTCGCTGGTGCGACGCAGGTAGGAATCGGCGTAACCGGCCGAGCGCGCGGCCAGCAACGGATCGTCGGAACCCTGAATGCCGGCCGGCAGCACCAGCGGATCGTAGTTGATGTCACGGCATTCGCCGCTGAGCTGCGGCTGGGTCTTTTCCAGCACCAGAGTGCCGGCGTTCAACACCTTGCGGCCGGCGGGCCAGGTCTTGCTCGCATCGTTCACCGGATCGTCGGCATTGGCCAAGGTGATGTTCAACTGATAACGCAGCGGCCCTTCGGCCAGGCGCTGCACCAAGTCTTTCTCAAGGAAATCGCTACCTTCAGGCGCAGTCGCACCGGCAGCGTCCTGGGCCAGAGGCGTCATGCTCCAGCGCACCGCTTGCTTCTTGCCGCTGGCATCCACCAGATAGAACGCGTTGACGCTGTTGTAGGTTTCCGTCGCGTAACTGGCCGACGGTTTGGCGGTTTTTATCCAGGTCAGAAACGGCACGGCTTCCGGGTGTGAGGCAAAAAATGCCGGCACTTTGGTCGGATCCGGTTTACCGGTGGCGGGATCCGGCGATTGCGCCTGCTGCAACTGATAGAACGCCTCGGGCGTGCCGACCGGGAACACCGGCATGCTGTTCATCCCGGTGCGCCACTGCTGGCCGTTTGCCTGAGTGAAACGCAGCGCCAGACTGCGGATCGGTACGGCGCTGTCCGGCGCATACGGACTGCCGGCCGGCAACGCAAAGCGCCCGACCACCGGCGTGCGCGGCTCATTGAACACTTGCGCGACAGAATACGCGCGAGCCTCGCCGCTGCTCTCGAAATGTCCGATCACGCAAACACCTTTGGCGTGATTGCGGCGAAAGCCGGGATGCACACCGTTGTTCTTTTCCAGCACATCGACCAACGCTTTTGGCGTCAGGCGTTGTGGGTCAAATGAACCATGGACGTAGGCAAACGCCCCGGCCAGGGCTGCGACCACTACGGCGATTCCGCCAAGACGCAGCACCAGGTTCGCGGCACTCAGTGGCGGGCGTTGAGGCCCGCCGGGCGGTGAGCTGCGATCAACCATGAAAGACTCCAGGGCCATCGGCCATAGGGAAAGGTGCTATGAGACGCACGCCTCGTAGGATTATTCCCTCTGAACTGTAGTTTCTTTCATGGAGTGGCGTCGGAGTCCAATCGCGGCCGGCTAAATCTGATCGAAACGCGGCGCGCGTTTTTCCAGAAACGCCTGCATGCCCTCCTTCTGTCCAGGTGTCGCGAACAGGCCGTGAAACGAGCGTCGTTCAAACAGTATGCCCTCGCGCAATCCCGACTCGGACGCCCGGTCCACCGCTTCCCGGGCAGCCCGTGTCGCCGTGCGGGGAAATCCGCCGATGCGCTGTGCAATGTCCATGGCCTGCTCCAACAGGTGATCGGCGTCTGTCACCCGCGACACCAACCCTGCCTGCTCGGCCTCACGGGCGGACAGTGTGCGACCGGTCAGTATCATGTCCATGGCTTTGGCGCGGCCAATCAACCGGGTCAGGCGTTGCGTACCGCCCATGCCCGGCATCACGCCCAGAGTGATTTCCGGCAATGCGAATTTCGCGGACTCGGCCGCCACGATCACATCGCACATCATTGCCAATTCACAGCCTCCTCCGAATGCGAAGCCCGCCACCGCGGCGACTTTTGGCGTGCGCAGAGCGGCAAACGCATCCCAGCCGGCGAAATGGTCTTCCTCGATCACTTCCAGGCAGGACTTTTCGTACATCTCCTTGATGTCGGCTCCGGCAGCAAAATAATCCCGGGTACCGGTAATGAGGAAACATCCGACACCCGGATCACTGTCCAGCGGTTGCAAGGCCTCCAGCAATTCGCGCATAAGTGATGTATCCAGCGCATTTCGTGCGTGCGGGCGGTTGAGGCGGATCAGTACCACGGGGCCGTGTCGTTCAATCAATAGGTTCATCGCAATCTCTTTGAATAGCGGAGTGAGTGGAAAAACACCGACGCGCCGTCAGGAATCCCAGATCGCGCCGTAGGCCGGAATACCCCGGGATTCCATTTCCTCGACCACTCGCTCGGTCAGCTTCTGATTGGAAATACAGATCACCGCTTCCGCGCCGTGGGTTCGAACGGCGGCATACGCCAGCGCCACCAGATCCGGCTTGCCCAACCGGTCGGTGTCCCAGATATGGGCATCGGGTTGTGCCTGCAGGATTTCCTCCACCAGCGCATCACCATAGGTCTCGCGCGGACTGCGGGTGGACCAGATCAGGTGGATCGGCACCTGCCGCGCCAGCAGATGCGGCAGCACCGGCCCAATGCCACTGCCGGTGGCGACGTACACCACTGACTTGAACAGGGTTTCGATATGGGCGACGCCTGCCGTGGTGATGCCCTTGACCCAGACATGGCTCGGCGGCTGCTCGATCAGTTCACCGGTCCAGTCGCCGGCACGGGAAATGATCAGGCGAAAACCCTGTTCGTCCGGTGCAGGAATGTTGGCAAACGAGTGCCATTCCCACAGCGGATGGCGACTGATTGCGGTAGAGGATCCGGCGAACGGTGTGTGGTGATTGAACCGGGCAATCACCGCATGCGACGACGGTTTGACCAGCGTCACTGGCACCTTGCGCAGGCGCAGCCAGGGCAAGGCAATGCTGAGTGTCAGGAGCGGCAGCATCCAGAATGAAACGGACGTCAACAGTACTTGCGCCAAGTCGGCGCCAGGATGACGATCCCGGGCAAACACCAGCGTCATGCCCCAGAACAGCAGCAGCGCCGCCCAACCGGCGAACCGATGGGTGCGTTCGAAAGCGTTGTGAAACCGTGAGCGAATCCCCGGCAACGCCATGATCGCCATCAGCAGCAACAACCCCAGAAGCGCGGCACTGATCGCCAGCAGCGTCAGCGAAACCCCACCTGCCCCGTCGGTCCTTTGCCAGATCATCGAGCCGAGCAGCACAACGAACCAGACAATCGCGGCCATCGCCCCGCCACTGTGCAAACCGCCGAAATGATAAACCTTGGCCAGCGAGCGACGAATCGCCAGCGGCCAACACGTGGGAGCCCGGGTCGCCAGCCAGAACAGCAGATTGATCAAGTATTGCTGACGAATCAGGATCGCCATCGACAGGTTCGCCAACACCAGCTGCGACAATGCCTCCAACGCAACCTCCGAGGCCGACCACCACTGTCCGACGGTGATCCCGTACACCAGCGCCCCGAGGTTCGCCAGCAACACCAGCGCAACCAGGCGGTTGTAATGTGAAAACAGCGGCAGCGTTCCCAGGCGCCGCCAGAGCGGACGTCGCGGTGGCAGGGCAAAAGCGTCGTCGACCTGACTCATTGCACCGCCTCCTGCAGTGTGGCAGCGAGCTGCGCCTGATGCGCCTGTGCCCGCTCAAGCAACAAGCGTTTGTCGACCTTGCCCCTTGAAGTCAGCGGGATGTCATCCACCGGCAGAATCATCGAAGGCACGCAGTAATAGGCCAGTCGTTCCTCGCAACGGCGTCGCGCCACATCGGTGTCCGTGGATGCAGGGAAGACGAAAGCCACCAGATGACGGTTATCGAACTTCAAGGTCACCGCGCGCTCGCAGCCCGGTGCGGACTCCAGCGCAGCCGACACCGAGTCCAGTTCAACGCGAAAGCCCCGGACTTTCACCTGATCGTCCACCCGGCCCAGGTGCTCCAGTTCGCCGTCAGCAGTCCAGCGCCCCAGATCACGGGTGCGAAACATCATGCGGCCCTGTCCCAGAAACGGATCGAGGCGGTAACGCTCGGCAGTCAGGGCAGGATTGCCCAGATACCCGGCCGTCACACAGTCGCCACCGGCCCACATTTCGCCCTGCTCACCCGGCGCGCACAGTTGGCCCGTTTCATCCAGTACATACACGGTGTTGTTCGGCGTTGGCTTGCCGATCGTCAACGGGCCCGTGCCTCGGTAATGCTGCATGGTGTTGACGATGGTGGTTTCTGTGGGGCCGCAAGCATTGTAGAAATCGCAAAAGGACGCCCAGCGATCAGCCAGGGGCTGCGGGCACGGTTCGCCGGCCAGGGCCACCACCTTCACCTGACTGCAGCGCTCCGGATCCAGCGTGGCGAGAATCGATGGGGTCGCGATGAGCACGTCACACTGCTCGGCGGTTTCGGCAATGTCCTTGCCCCGGATCAGCAGCGTCGCGCCATGGGCCAGGCACCCGAGGATTTCCCAGGCGGCCATGTCAAAGGCGATATTGAGAATCTGCCCGACGTTCATGCCCGGCCCCATGCCGAGATTGCCGGGGCCGGTCAGCAGAATGTTGCAGACATTGCGTTGGGTCACCCTGACACCGTTGGGCTGACCGGTCGTGCCGGACGTAAACAGCACAAAACACAGGGCATCCGGTGACGAAATGTCCGCCCCCACATTCACGTCATCGGCGGCCAAGCCCGGCGTGTCGATGAACGTATCCAGATGAATGCAATGCTGCCCGGTCGTCAGCGGAATCCCGTGGGCCAGTGTTGAAAGCGTCAACACCACCTGCGTCGAAGCAACCGACATGATGTGGCTCAACTGCGTGGCCGGAGTAATGCCGACATGCTGGGGAATATAGGCGGCCCCCACCTTCAAGGTCGCGAGCATGCCCACCAGCATCGGGATCGAACGTTCGACAAACAGCGCCACGTGATCGCCCGGGGCTACGCCATGGCTCGACAACAATCTGGCCAACCGGTTGGCCTGGCGGTTCAACTCGCCATAAGTAAGGCTCTGCCCCTGAAAACGCGCGGCCACATGCTGCGGATGAGTCGCCGCCCGCGCTTCGATCGCACGGTGGATCAACGAAAACTCGGGCTCGGCCACCGGGCCGCAGCCGAATGTCCGCCAGGCGTCATAACCTTCGCTCGGTGTGGCTGGGGTATTCATTACGATTGCATGCATCTCAAACATCCCTTTTGCTCAAATCATCGTTTCAGCCGCTTCGTCCATCGATTGCCTGTTGGCGACATCGATGGCTGCTTGCGCTTGTCGGACGGGTTGAGCCGGGAGATTTGAATCCATTACACGCACTACAGAACGCGGCGAACTTTCCTACGTCGCCAGTAATGAAATCTTTCAACTCCTGGAATGGAATAAGCTGTGTCGAGAGGCGTCTTTCCTACCACTACCGCGCTTCTGGCCCAGAGCATGTCCCTGTCATGAATACACTCGACGAGCAATTACGCGATCTGATCCCCAGATTGCGCCGCTTCGCGCTGTCGTTGACACGCAACAGCAGCAGCGCCGACGACCTGGTGCAAGCCAGCCTCGAGCGGGCGCTGTCGGGTTGGGGCGACAAACGCGCCGACGGCGATCTGCGGGCCTGGCTGTTTTCGATCCTGTACCGGCAATTCCTCGATGCGCATCGGCGTTCGCGGCGTTATGCGCGGATGCTCGAATTCTTCACCGGCCGCGACGACGCCGAGCCCTCGGTGGAACGTACCGTGATTGCCCAATCGACCCTGCAGGCCTTCGACCGACTGCCCACCGAACAGCGCGCGCTGCTGCTGATGGTGTCGGTGGAAGGCTTGACTTATAAGGAGGTCGCCGAGATTCTCGACGTCCCCACCGGCACCGTGATGTCGCGCCTGTCCCGTGCTCGCCAGGCCCTGCGCCAGCTCAGCGACGGGGAAATCAGCAGCCCTTCCTTGCGGATACTCAAATGATCAGTCTGCCCCCCAACGAACGTGACCTGCACGCCTACGTCGACCACCAGCTCAGCGAGGCCGACCGGCATGTGCTGGAAACCTGGCTCGCCAGCCATCCGGACGAAGCGGCGCAGGTTCGCGCCTGGCAACAGGACGCCCAGCACCTGCGCGCCGCCCTCGGCGGTGCCTTGCAACAACCGGCCAATCCTGACCTTGATCCGGCGCTGATCCGTCAGCGCCTCAAACGCCAGTCACGCCGCCAGTGGGCCAGCGCGGCGGTGCTGCTGATTGCCGTCAGCCTCGGCGGTGTCGGAGGCTGGAAGGCCCGGGACATGACTGTGTTTCATCCCCCGGCACCGATGACGGATGCCTTGCAGGCGTACCGTTTGATCGCCCAGCAAGGGCTTCTGCCGGCGGACTACAAGGTCGATGGTGACGGCGATATCCAGCGTTGGCTCGACCGTTATTTCACTCAGGCCAATCGCCTGCCGGACCTGACGTCGGCCGGTTTTGCACCGGTCAGCGGCCGTCTGCTGAGCACCGATGAAGGCCCGGCGGCGATGGTGATGTATGAAGACCAGAGCGGGCACAAGGTCAGTTTCTACGTGCGCCCACCGGGACCTAAAAATACCTTTCTGCCCCGGGGCAGCCGCCAGGACGGGGATCTGCAGGCCGAGTACTGGTCCGGCAAGGGCTACAACTACGCAATGGTCAGCCCGACCGATACCCCGGCGGCGAAAATGCTCAAGCAATCCGTGAGTTTCTAGCCGGTTCAGAACCCCACATCCAGCACCACATTGTCCAGATAGGTCCCAGCGGGTGGTGTGGTCTGGTCGGTGTAGATTTTCGCGTTGTAATTGAAGATCTGGCTGCCGGTGCCCAGCCCGTTGCCGGGGTTGACCTCGGCATCGCTGCTGGCCCGACGGGCCGCACCGACACTGCCCCAACGGGTGGTCCCGGCGCTCTTGAAAATGTCGTAGGCCAGATAGTTGCTGCCGGAAATCATCCGCCGCCGTCCGCCGACACTCAGCGCATTCTGCCCGTCGTTCAGCCCCACGGTGTAGGCACTGCCCTTGGTGCAGGCGAGGTTGATGGTCTGCCCGGTCACCGGGGTGAACGCGCTGACCACCGGCGCGCTGCCGAAAGCGATGTTCGGGGCAGTGATGGTGCAGTCGTTGGACACCGTCAGGTTGACCGTCAGTGTCGTGGTACCGCTGTTGATGTCGCGGCCCAGGCAAAGCCCGCCGACACCGATGCCCGAGCAATAATTCCAGTTCCAGAAAATGCTCAGGGTTTCGGTATATATCCCAGCCGCCACATTGCTGCCGATGGTGGTCCCGAAATAGAGCGGAACGGTTTTCGGCACCGTACCGCCCAATAATCCCAAGGCATCGATGATACCGTTGCGGGCAAAATCATAGGCGGTACCGCGCGTCAGCGGGTAACTGGTGCTGTTGTTGGCGTAGACCGTGTAACCGATCACGTCGCCGGTGGGGCCGAGCAAACCGCTCTGGGTCGAGGTAACGGTGGCCCAGAAATGGTCATTGTTGGTCAACAGAGACAGCAGCGAACCGGTGCAACTCAAGCCTCCGTTCAGGGTAGAACTGGGTTGCGAGGTGGTGCGCACGGCGATCGAACTGATGTTCCCGAACCCGGCCGGTGTGGTGGTGACCACCGAACACAGCGCCTGCGCCAGTCCCGGCAACAGCAACAGCAGCCACAAAACAAACCGCGCCCGGATCATTGGCACACCAGCGGGCCGATCAGCGGCACTTCATCCTGCTGCAGGTCGACGCTGAATTGCGCCTTGCAGGTCTTGCCGTCCGCGAGAGTCACCCGCAGCGAATTCTGCGCCTGAAGATTTTCCAGATAGACCAGCCCATCCCAGCCGACCACCGTCCGCGTACCGCTCTGCTCGTGCAGCACGCCGCTGCCCAGCGGCAATTCCTTTTGTTGCGCGTCCACCAGCACGATACTCGCGGCGATCACCCGGCTCAGCGGAAACTCCAGCAGATAGCCACTGCCCCGGCGCACCGCTACACGCTGTTCGACATTCGGGCTGCGTACGTTGGCCGGAAGGTTCAGCGGATCGATTTCGTACTTGCCGCGGTAATAGGCGCTGCTCCACGGCACCAGCAAGTGGCCGTTACGGTCGGTCTGGCCGACCTGCTGGTTCTCGTAACGCACCGGAATGTCCGCGTAGCCGTCGGTGCTGACCACCACGAACGCATCAACGATGCGATTGGCAGCGAACACTTGATCGTCCATCCATACCAGCGAACCGCTGGCATCGGCCCAACGGGTTTCGGCGTCGGACGTGCCGTAGACGCCCGCCTGCAACTGCACCGATTGCAGGCGCCAGGTCACGTCAGCCTGACGGTAATCGGCGCCGTCGCCCTTGGCATAGCCGAGATTGAAGCCCACCCCGCCCTCGGACGGCACGGCGCGACTGTAGTTGACCCGTTGCTGCGTCTGCCCGGTCTTGCTGCGTTCGCTGCTGATGGCCAGGCTGCCGCGCAGGTCGAACGGAATCACCAGTTGCGCCTGCACCGCCCAGTTGCTGTCGCCGATTTCGCGGTTGGCCGACAGGTAGAAACTGCTGTTGCGCCACAGCGGTTTGCTCCAGCTCAGGTTGAGCAACCGTGTGCGGGTTTCGTCTGCCGCACGAATGTCGAAATACCCGACGCCGAGACTGCCCCAGCGTTCGAGGTTGAGGCTCAGGGTCGCCTGCTCACTGCGCTTGCTGAGTGTGGTGTAAGGGCTGTCGACCACGGTCAGGTCGGCGTAACGGTCGCGGCGTTGCAAACGCTGATAGGAAAAGCTGTAGCGTTGGCCGCTGTATTGATAACCGAGGCTCAATTGCTGACCGCCATCGCCGTCGAAACGGCTCTGGCTGATCGCGCTGTTGAGCACCCCGAAATTGCCCAGCCGCAAGTTACCGCCCAGCCCGCCGAGCGTCAGGGTATCCGCCGCCTCGGCGTGACTCTCCAGAGTAAAGGTGTCGCTGACGCCATAACGCAAACTGCCCGAGGTGACGCCCGGCCCATAGCTGAAATCCTTCAGGCCGTAATCCCGGCGTAGCGTACCGGCGGCCACCGAAAAATCGCTCAGGCCCTTTTGCAGCAGGCTGCTGGTGACATAGAACGGCACCGTGGTCGACACCTGCCGGCCCAGCGCATCGGTGGTCACCACCACCGCCTCACCCGCGCCGTTGATAAACGGAATGTTGGTCAGGGTGTACGGCCCCGGTTGCAGGTCGGTGCTGCTGGATTTGTAGCCGTTGATGAACAGATCCACCGAGGACGGCACCGCCGCTTCCCCGGCAAATTGCGGTAGCGGATAGGTCACCAGATCCGGACGCACTGCAAAATCCCTTGAGAACTGCACACCGCCCAGCCGCACCGAACTGCTCCAGGGCAAGGCGCCGCTGACCACGTCCCCGGCCTCGTAGGTCAGCATCCGTTCGTCATCGGAGTAACGCCAGGTGGTGTCGTAACGCAGATAACCATTGTCCAGCGTGCTGACCGCATCCCCCGACAACGTACGGCGATATTGCCCGGTGTTCGACAACGTGCCCCAACTGTCGAACACCCGCACTTCGTTCCACGCCGCCAGATAGGTGCCGGCGTCGTCGGTGTCATTGAGGTACAGGTCATAGTTGAACAACGCGCCGAAACTGCTCAGCGCCGGGGTGCGCGGATAGACTTCACGGTTGCCGATGAACTGCTCCGGCAGCCAGTCCGGTGGCACGTCGAGCAGCAGTCGCTGGCTGACGCTGTCGTAATCGCTGTGCAGGCCCGGCAGGCCGTCTAGATCGACTTCGGCACCGGCCTCTTCCGGCAGCTTCATGCCGGTGTCGCGCAATACGCTGGCCGGCAGGAACAGGCGCCCGCCGCGCTGCTCCACCGCCACCACCCGGCCGGTATTCATCTGGTTGACCACCAGTTCCAGAAACAACTGTGCATCGCTGACGGCCTCCATGCCGCTGGGAGGCGGCGGCAATTCGCCGGCCCCGGATGGATGAATGAACATCAGGCACCACGCGCCGGTCATGAGCCACAACGGACGCTGAATACGTCGAGCCCATCCTGGACTCATTAGCGTGTTACGTCCGTCAATGGACTGATTCCTCCTGAAACCGCTGGTGCCGAAACCCGAAAGTTTCGACATGACTCGCTACGGCTATCGCGCCGGCGGAATGCTCTGCACCTTCGCCGCGCCATTGATCCGCCCGGCCAGCTCTCCCGCCACCGGTCCCGGTGCCGGCCAGCGCATTACCGCGCCGGGCAATACGTAGCCGAGCAATCCCTCGGCCAGCGGCTTGCTTTGGCTGCCCTGCTTTATGGCCACATCGGTCAGTCGCGCATGAACCGCGCCCTGATTGCGCACTTCCACATAAGGACGCCCCTCCACCGCCACCGTGCGCCAGCTCAGTTGCGGCAGGCCGATGCCCTTGGGGTCACGTTGACGGGCGCTGTCTTCCTTGCTCCACAGGCCCGCGCCATAGGCGAACAGCGGCACCGAGTAGCGCATCTGGAAGCGAATCGCCGCAGCGGTCTTGCCGTCTTCGGCAACGGGGGGCTGAGCCGAGGGGATTTCATCGATGATGATCCGGTACGCCAGTTCCTGGCCTGGCGGCACGTCCTTGGTGCGGGTCAGGCGCACCAGTTGCTTCTGGCCCGGCTCGATCTTCGCCACCGGCGGGCTGCCGATCACCTCGCGCTGATTGCGGTATTGCTCTTCGAAACCGCTCTGGCTCCAGCCGAACACGCGGATCTGCAGGTTGGCGGTTTCCGTGCCGCGATTTTCCAGCCACAGCGCACTGGCCTGCTGATCGGCCTCCAGCACCGGATCGATCGGCCAGATCAGCACCGAACTGGCGGCCTGGGCCTTGAGCGTCCCGAACATGACCAGCGCCAGCACGGCGCAACAAACGGACGAATAGCGTGACGTGAAAAACCCCATAAACCTGCTCCTTGTCATTTCACATCACCACGACAGCTGCACCTGCAACACATCGCTGTATGTCCCCACGGGCTGATTGCCCGGCAATTGCACCTGACCGTAGATCGGCAGACTGATGTTGTTCGCGTCGCTGTAGGCCACCGCCACACTCTGGCCAATGCCCAGGCTCTGGCTGTACGCCGCATCGCGAAACAGCGCATACGCCACCTTCGCGCTGCCTCCACTGATCTGCATGCGTCGCCCGCCGCTGTTGTACTGGCCGCCATCGACCGTCATGTTCAGCGCCACCCCCGGCGTGCATTGCAGCGTGACGCCACCGGTCAACGCGACCTGCACCGTGCCGGTGGCCAGCGCCGAACGCGAACCGAAATTCAGCCCGCCATAGTTCGATACGCCCCCCACCACCAGACAACCCGGTGTCACCGTGGCACTGACCTGAAAACTCTGGCTGGTCACCGCCGCCAACGGCAGCGGCAAGCTGCCCGCACACAGCAGAAGCAGCGCCGCACAGCGATGTCGGCCCATGACACTAGAACGTCAGTTCAACGGAAATCGTGTCGGTGTAGGTGCCCGCCGGCAGCCCGGCCTTGCCCACCGCCTGACCGTAGATGTTCACGGTCTGCGCCACACCGGTACTGGCGGCGAGGTTGATCACCCCGTCGATGGCCAGCAATTGCGAGTGCCCGGCGTCGGTGTACAGATCGTACGGCACATAGTTGGCAACCCCGTCGTACAACGCGCGGGTACCACCCGGCGAGAGCCCGTCATGGGCGCCGGCGCGGACCTTGACCGTCGGCGTGGTGCCGGCCGAGCACAGGATCGACAGCGCCCCGCCCCCGCCACCCAGCACCTGCCCGGTGGCTGTGGTGAACAGGCTGTTGGCGGTGCCGAAGTTCAACGCACCGAAGTTCAGCCCGGTAGAACCGCCGGAACCGTTGACCTGGCAACTGCTGATGAGGATCAGGCTGGAGGTGATCTGGCCGGTGACCGTGGTGGCGGCATTGACGCTGGAAGCGAGCGTCAGGCCGAGCAACGACAAACCTATCCTTGATGCAATCGTACGCATGGTGTCCGTCCTCTACGGGGTTACCAGTCGAGCGTCACCGTCAGGGTGTCGGTATAGACACCGGCCGGTACCGCACGGGTGTTCGCCACCACCGAGCCAAATACCGGGATGGGTATCTGTGCGCCGCTGGTGACAGCGAAATTGTGTTGTTGACCGATGCTGTAGCTCTGGCTGCCCGAGGCATCGAGGAATAGCTGATAGGGGAGCGTCTGGCGCCCGTTGCTCAGGCGGCGTGTGGAGCCGTCGCCATGGCTACCGCCGTCGATGGTCACGGTGAACCCGGTGACCGAAGGATTGCAGGCGACATTCAGCTGGCCGCTGCCCGCTTCGCTGAGACTGGCTTTGATCGGTGCGTTCCAGGTCGGGCCCTGCTGGCCGAAATCGAGAGAGCCCAGCCCATCCACCGGGCTGGCGGGGCTGGTTGCGTTGGTCACTTCGCAGCCGGCAATCAGCGTCAGCCGCGCAAGGATCTGCCCACTGACTGCCGCTGCCGCGGTCTCGGTGAACAACAGCAATGTGGCTGCGGCGATTACCCGCCCGTGTCTGCCCATCATTGAGCCCCTACTCCTTCAGGATCACTCGACCACTGCGCTCGTCATTGAACGCCCTTCCCTGCGCCACCCGGCTCCACCGAATGGCTGAAAAACTCCGCGATCACCAGGTGACCGTCACCTTCACCAGATCCGAATACCGGCTGACCCGTGGCACCTCCGCCATCCGCTCGATCCGCCCGTATAACGGCAAGTCCACCGTGCCGCTATCCGGCACCCGGCCGCTGACCGGCATATCCACCACCAGCGGCACCCGCCGCGCAGGGTCCTGATACAGGCGATAAGGAATCGGCTTGCTGCCGGCCTCTCCCGCCATATAACGCACCTCGCCAATGCCACCGTGCAGGCCGCCATCGACGCGCAACTGGTACGGGGTGTCCGGGTTGCATTCCAGGCGTGGCAGACGCGAATTGGTCAGCGCCGCACCGAGTGGCCCGTCCCGGTCGCCGAGCCGCGCCGTGGTGCCGAAATCGAGCACGCCCAGTTGCTCGATACCGGCCTCGCGTTGCTGGCCGATCAACTGGCAACCGCGCTGCACATCGACCCGCACCTCGACCTGAAGGTCGGCGGCGTGGACCGGTGTCGCGAGCCCGCCCAGCAATGCCCAGACCATCCCTGCATTCACCGCCCGTTCCTTGATGGCGACAGCGTCTCTGTCGTTACAGTGTTTCAGGTTAGCAACGCACGCCGATTGCGCCAGTCGATTGGATCCAGTCAGTCGCCGGGATTTGTTTCGAAAGGTTGGCAACACGTCGATTTAAAGCGTTGAAAAATCCTGTACACGCCGCAGATTGCTCTGCGGAAAAACGATAAGGCGCAGTGGAAGCAAAACTACCCGTCTGGTTAAACTACCCCGCCGCGCTCGCGGGAGCCGGCCCGATGATGACGGAGTGATTGCTGTGCCCGCCCGACCGCCCGACCGTTCGCGTCTGACTCAGCGCTGGTCAGCCTTGCGCCATTTCTTCGGCAAACGCTCCGTCACAAACGCGGGCCAGTGCGCCGCCAGCGCGCAATCGGTGCGTGACTATTTCCGGCAAAAGGCCCACGGCCAGGGCTACACCCTCAGCCACAGCCAGCAGCGGGTCATCGACTGCATGGCTCATCAGGCCGGTCTGTTGTTCGGCACCCCTGCGCAAACCCCGCCCAGCCTGTATCTGCACGGAGCGGTCGGGCGCGGCAAGAGCTGGTTGCTGGACGGATTTTTCCAGGCGTTGCCGATCGAGCAAAAACGCCGCCTGCACTTCCACGGGTTCTTTGCCCAGTTGCATCAGGGCATGTTCGAGCACCGCGACCGCGATGACGCCCTCGCCGTCACTCTCGATACGTTGCTGACGGACTGTCGGGTGCTGTGTTTCGACGAATTTCATGTACATGACATCGGCGATGCGATGCTCATCACCCGTCTGTTCAAGGCGCTGTTCAAGCGCGGAATCCTGTTACTGGTGACCTCCAACTACCCGCCCGAAGGCTTGCTGCCCAACCCGCTGTACCACGCGCGGTTCAAACCGGTAATAGACCTGATCAATGCGCGCATGCAGGTCATGGAAGTCGGTGGCCCGCACGATTACCGCACCCAGGCGCGCCGGCATGCGCATCAAATGTTCACCCAGGGCCATTACGTCTGGCCGGCCACCCCGGCGCAGCGCCTCGCCTTGAACCTGCCGCCACTCGACGCCACGCCGTTGCCTCTGGCGGTCGGCAGCCGGCATTTGCAGGCGCGGCTGTGCGAAGACCGGCGCATCGGTTTCACCTTCAACGACCTCTGCGAACAGCCCACGGCGGTGATGGATTATCTGGAACTGTGTCGACGCTTCGACCACTGGATCATCGACGAACTGCCGGAGCTGGGCGAATGTTCGATCGCCGCCCAGCAGCGCTTTATCAACCTGATCGACGTGCTCTACGACCAGGACAAACACCTGACCCTGCTCGGCCAACTCCCCTTACACGAAAGCCTCGGCGGCCAGGCCATCGATCTGGCCCGCACCCGCAGCCGGCTCGGGCAATTGCGCGAAGTGCACGAACAGGGCTGATTTGCCGTTATCATGCGGCCCATTTCCGGCGCCCCGCGCCTTCTCGAAAGCGATCCTTTTCATGCACACCCTTGCACAACTGCGCGCTGGCGAGCTGTCGGGCATCACCCGGCTGGATCTGGCCGAAGGCCTGAGTGAATTTCCGCCGGAGATTTTCAACCTGGCTGACACGCTGGAAGTGCTCAATCTGAGCGGCAACGCCCTGAGCAGCCTGCCGGACGACTTGCATCGTCTGACGCGCCTGCGTGTGCTGTTCTGCTCCGACAATCAGTTCACCCAATTGCCGGCGTGCCTGGGTCAGTGCCAGGCGCTGACGATGATCGGGTTCAAGGCCAACCGCATCACTCAGATACCCGGCGCGGCGCTGCCGCCGCAGTTGCGCTGGCTGATCTTGACCGACAACGCCATCGAAACCCTGCCCACGGAACTGGGCGAGCGCCCGTTGCTGCAAAAACTCATGCTTGCCGGCAATCGCCTGCGCACCCTGCCGCCGTCACTGAGTCAGTGCCATCGGCTGGAGCTGATCCGCATCGCCGCCAATCAGTTGACCGAGTTGCCGCAATGGCTGTTGACCCTGCCGAGCCTGACCTGGCTGGCCTACGCCGGCAATCCGCTGGAAACCGAAGCCGATGCCGCCGCCCTCGACAAAGCGCCCCTGATCGACTGGTCGGCGCTGCAGCTGGAGCAACGGCTGGGCGAAGGCGCTTCCGGGGTCATTTACCGGGCGCAGTGGCTGCCCGCGAATCAGCCGGCCACGCCAGTGGCGGTCAAGTTGTACAAGGGCGAGATGACCAGCGACGGCTCGCCGCTGCATGAAATGAACGCGTGCATCACCGCCGGGCTGCACCCGAACCTGATCCGCGTCGAAGGCCGCATCGACCAGCATCCCGATGACCAGCAAGGCCTGGTGATGCAGTTGATCGATCCGAGTTACCGCAACCTCGCCGGGTTGCCGAGCCTGGCGTCCTGTTCACGGGATGTGTATGCCGAGGATTGCCGTTTCAGTGCCGATGTTGCCCTGCGCATCGCCCGGGGCATTGCGTCGGTCGCCGGGCATCTGCATCGTCACGGCATCACCCACGGTGATCTCTACGGACACAACATTCTGTTGAACGATCAGGGCGACTGTCTGCTGGGGGATTTTGGTGCGGCGTCGTTCCATGCCACGGCGGACACACCTGAAACCCGTGCACTGCAACGCCTCGAAGTGCGGGCGTTCGGGATTCTGCTGGGGGAACTGCTGGCGCGCATCGACTCGGGGTTGAGCGATGAACAGCGACAGGTGCTGGAAGCCCTGGAACAGCGCTGCTGTCAGCCGCAAGTGCTGGCGCGGCCGGGGTTTGGCGAGATCGTTGAGGTGCTGCAACAGTAATGACCGCTGCGCGGTCAATCGCGAGCGGGCTCGCTCCCACGATCGACTTGTATCACCCCTGTAAAGGGGAACAACACTGATCAAGTGTGGGAGCGAGCCTGCTCGCGATTGCGGTGTTACTGACTCGAAAAATCAGCCGGCCAGACCGACGAACATGTCCTGCACGTCGTCATGGTTGTCCAGGCCTTCGAGGAACGCCTCGACTTCAGCCATCTGCTCGTCGCTCAGGCCGCTGACCGGGTTCTTCGGCTGGTAGCCCAGTTTGGCCGACAGCACGGTGAAGCCTTGTTCCGGCAGGGCTTTCTGCACCGAGTCCAGATCAGTCGGGTCGGTCAGGAACAGGGTCGCGCCCTCTTCGCCCGGCTCGAAATCCTGGGCGCCGGCTTCGATCGCGGCCATCTCAGGATCGGCGTCCGGGGTGTCCGGCGACGCTTCGATCATGCCGACATGGTTGAAGTCCCAGGCAACGGAACCGGAAGCACCCAGTTGGCCCTTGCGGAACGCCACGCGGATTTCCGCCACGGTGCGGTTGATGTTGTCGGTCACGCACTCGACGATCAGCGGCACCTGATGCGGTGCGAAACCTTCGTAGGTCACGCGATGGTATTGAACGGTTTCGCCCAGCAGGCCAGCACCCTTCTTGATGGCGCGGTCCAGGGTTTCCTTGGGCATCGAGGCTTTCTTGGCCTGTTCGACCACCAGACGCAGGTGTGCGTTGGTGGCGGTATCGGCACCGTTACGCGCAGCAATGGTGATTTCCTTCACCAGTTTGCCGAAGATCTTGCCCTTGGCGTTGGCTGCCGCTTCTTTGTGTTTAACCTTCCACTGTGCGCCCATTACTCACTCTCTTGATCTGTGGCGCCGAGACATCTATTGGCCGACGCATGGCGCCAAGTTTATACGGCCTAAAGTCGGCAATCGACCAAAAATTCCGATGCGCATCGACATCTTCTACGCGCCTTGTAGGGCGATTCTGAAAAACCGGTTTGCCACGTCCATTCAACGTCGCGTTTTCGTACCCTCTGTGGCCCGTATTGCCTGAACAGAGCCCGCCCGAATGCTCAATGACAAGGAAAGTCCGTTTTCGCTGACCCTGGCCGAAGGCGGGATAAGCCTGCCGGTCCTGCGCTTCAGCGGTCATGAAGCGCTGAATCAGCCCTTTCGGTTTGAAATCGAAGTCATGGGCCTGGCACCCGCGTGGTCACCCGGCACGCTGCTGCATCAGGCGGCGTTTCTGCACCTGGATGACGACCACGGGATTCACGGCATCATCCAAAGCGCCAGTTGCGAACACCGCGCGACGCACCGGATCGCCTACCAACTGGTGCTGATGCCGCATCTGCAAGCGCTGGAGCAACATCCCGTACGCCGGGTCTTCACGCAACTGAACGTGCCGGCCATCCTTGAGCAACTGCTCAGCGAACATCACCTGCCTGCCCACAGCTACCGGATCGAGATGACCGTCGGCCACTACCCGCCGCGCCCGTTCTGCATTCAGTACGAGGAAACCGATCTGGCCTTTGTGCAACGGCTTTGTGAAGAGGAAGGCATCCACTATCACTTCGAACATCAGCCGGACGGCCATGTGGTGGTGTTCGCCGATGACAGTCTGAGCCTGCCGCAGCAACCGACGGCGATTGCTTTCAACACGCAGATCGATGCGCCGGCAACCGGCCTCAGCAGCCTGTTCCAGCGCCATGAGGCGGTGCTGCCTCAGATTCCTGCCGGCGTGCGTGAGCGAGGGCATTCGATTACGGGCCAGGAGGCCGCCAATCACACACTGGACAGTGCCTTCGCGCCACCGGGATTTCTGCCGACTGCGCACCGCCACGCGGCCCAGCGCAGTCGTCGCCTGCTGGAACGCCAACGCTGCCGGTCGCGCTCGATTCAGGGCCGCAGCGATTGTCCTCGACTGCTCAGCGGGCGCCTGCTGCAAGTCATGGAGCACCCGGTAAACGCGTTCAACGAGCAGTGGCTGATCACCGATTTGCGTCATCAGGGCCAGCAACCTTCGATTCTCGATCCCGTGCCGACGGTTCGTCGCTATCACAACGACTTCACCGCGCTGCCCTGGTCGACCCCGTTTCGCCCGCCGCCGAAACAACCGCGCCCGGGCATTCCGGGGTATCAGCCGGCGCAAGTGCTTGGCGCGCCGGGGCAACCGGCGCAGGTGGACGATCAGGGACGGATCGCCGTGCGGTTATGGCCTGACCAACCTGATGCCAGCGCCAGCGAAGGACTGTGGTTGCCAGTGGTCATGCCCCACGCCGGCGGCGGCCTGCCTCGGGAAGATCTGCCCTGCGCCGGCAGCGAGGTCTGGGTGAGTTTTCTCGACAGCGATCCCGACCGGCCGATCCTCTGCCTCGACGTCTGCCGACCCCGACCGGCACAGCCGAAAGAAACCGAGCCCGACGACGACCTCTTGCTCGACTGGCTGCTCAACCGCTCCGCCCCGCCGCGTTGACGATCAACCTTTGTCGGCCTTGCCCGCCGCCGCCGCGAATTTCGCCAGACGCACATCGAAGTGCCGGGGCCGCCGACCGTGATCCTCGGCGCGCTCCTTGCGGCGAATGGCGTTGCGCACCATCAGCGAGCCGAGGTAGCGGATCGGCTCCGGCGGAAAGTAACCCAGCGGCCCGTTGACCAGCGGCGAACGCGTCCACGGGTTGTCGAGGCCCTGCACCAGCGAAGCGAGAATCTGCCCGCCCATGTGGCACGGCCCGACGCCACTGCCGGAATAACCGAAACCGTAAAAGACGTTGCCGCTGGCACTCATCTGGCCGAAGAACGGCAGGCCGGTGACCGAGCGATCCGAAGGGCCGTTCCAGGTTGCGTCGACTTTCACATCGGCGAACGCCGGGAAGAAGTCATCGAGACTGCGTTTGAGCAACCCGGTATAGGGCGAGGGCTGATCGAACACCGGCAGCATCCGCCCGCCATAGGCGAAGGTGTTGCCGCCCTTGCCGAGCATGATCCGACCGTCCGGGGTGTTGTGGTAGTAGTGCACGAAAATCCGCGAGTCGAGCACGGTGACACCACTGGTCAAACCGATTTCCTGCAACAGATCCGGACGCGGTTCGGTGATCAGCATGTCGCTGGAAACGATCGCCACGCTACGCTCGAACTGCGGAAAAGCACGGGCCATCCACGCGTTCATCGCCAGCACCACGCGGTCGGCGGTCACGCAGCCGTTCGCCGTGTGAATACGAGCCGGACGGCCCTCTTCCAGCCCGGTCATCGCCGTGCTTTCGTGAATTCGCACGCCCAACTGCAACGCCACCCGGCGCAAGCCACGCACCAATTTGCCCGGCTGCACACTGGCGGCGGCCGGCGAGAACCAGCCCTCCAGGTGTTTTGCCGAACCGGCCATGCGCTGTACATCGGCGACCGGCCGCTGGGTAAACGAGTTGATGCCATTGCGCTCCAGCGCCGCAATCACCGCGTCGGTGGAGCCGCATTGCGCGCGGTTGGTGGCGGTGTAAAGCGTGCCATCGAGTCGGTAATCGGCATCGACGCCGTACTGCTCGCAGAACTCGCCGATGGCGTGGATGCTGCGCTCCGACTCCTTGACCAGCCGCACCGCCTCTTCGACGCCGAACAGCCGCTCGAGGGTGAAATACTTCGCCGACCACGACAACGCACAACCGCCGTTACGCCCACTGGCGCCGGCGCCGCAGATGTCGGCTTCGATCAGCACCACATCGAGTTCGGGGTTCTGCTGCTTGAGCATGATCGCCGTCCACAACCCGGTGTAACCGCCGCCGACGATGCACACGTCGGTGCGCACGTCGCCTTGCAACGGCGGGCAAGGTTCGGAGGTGTCGAGCTGCAAAGCCTGCTCCAGCCAAAACGGTCTCATGAAAGTTCTCCAGTCAGTCGGCCACGGCACAGCCTGCCGCGAGTGCCGCAGCAGGCCGCGAGGCAGGGTTTATTCAGTTACGCAGGGGTTTGATGGTCAGGGCACGATTGGGCACGTAGGCACGTGGCTCCATGACGCCGACCGGGCGGCTGTTCCAGTGTGGAATCAGCACCAGCGCCGAGAACAGCGCACAACCGGCGAACACGATGAACACCGTCACCGAGTCGAAGTAGCCCGGCAGCAAACCTCCGAGCACCGCACCGACCGAGCCACAGCCGTTGACGAATCCCGCCGCCGTGGCGCCAGCCTTGGCCTTGCCGAAATCGATCGCAGCCGCGCCGCTGATCATCGAGTCCGGGCCGTACAGGGTCAGGCCCATGACGAACAACAGTGCGACCACCAGCATCACGCTGCCGGTGTGCAAGGCGCCCATGAACAGCGCAAGGGTCACGGTCAGCGCCAGCAGACTCAACACGCAGGCCGGCATGCGTCGGGCACCGAACAGTTTGTCCGAGGCCAGGCCAATCATGATCGGACCCAGCAGACCGGCCAGTTCAAACGCCGTGGGGATGATCGCCGCGCCGACCTTGCCGACCGAGGGCATCTGTTCGAACACGATCACCGGGCCCCACAGCAGAATCGCGTAACGCGCCGGTTTCAGCAGGAAATACGCCAGCCCGAGTACCAGCACCGTACGGTTGCGCAGGATTTCCTTGAGCGGTTCCCACACGCTGAGTTTGCTGTTGGCTTCGGCTTCCTCGGCGCTGATGACCGGCTCTGGCTCTACGGCGGGCAGGCCGACGTCTTCCGGTTTGTCGCGCTGGAAGATGAAGAACAACACCGCCACCACCGCGACCACTGCGGCGCTGGAAATGAACGCCGCGTGCCACGAACCAATCAGCGTGTAGGCCCACCAACCGGCGAACGGCGAGGCCACCAGACCGCCGAATGCATAACAGGAACTCCACAACCCGAGCACTCGCCCGCGTTGTTCGGAAGGAAAGAAACTGCCGAGGTTCTTGCACAGCCCCGACCAGCCGGTGGACTGTGCCAGCCCCTGAATCAGCATGCAGGTAGCGAAGATCGGCAAGGTGGCGAAGCTGCCCATCACCAGCGCTGCCGCAGCGGAAATCAGCAAACCGCCAAGCACCACGACCCGTGGGCCGAAGCGGTCGGCGAGCATGCCCCAGGTGAACTGGCCGATGGCGTAGGCCGCCAGGTAAATCGCGTCGAGGTTGGCCATGGCCATTTTGTCGAGGGTGAAGCTGGGGTCTTCGGCGATGCCCAGTTTGGCCACCGAAAAGGCTTTGCGGGTGAAATAGAACGCGGCGTAAGCGAGCCAGGTGACAGCGAAGATCTGCATGCGCCAACGCGCAATGGTGCCGATGTGCTTGTTCATTGTGGTTCTGACCTCAGGGTGTGAGTGTGCCGGCAGAATCGATGAGTAAACGCCTGTGTTTTTTATTGTTGAGCACTGCGATATCACCCCGTCCCTTCGGCGATACCGGTCAGATGAGTCCTGGTGTTGCACGCACAGGCTCATGGCCAGCGTCGCTGCCCGACCGGGCAGTCAGCGTTGGCGTGAGCCGATCAAAGCAATTACTGTTTAATAAATAAAATCGATTTATCGTATTTCACACATAAGCTCAGCTTGTTACTGAACATCGCCTGTAAACGAGGAATCAGCCATGTCGGTTTCGCACGCGCAGCTCAAAGCCTTTCACGCCGTGGCCGTGCACGGAAGCTTCACCAAGGCCGCCGAGCGGCTTTATCTGACGCAACCGGCGATTTCCGACCAGGTGCGCAAGCTGGAAGAACGCTTCGGTGTGTTGCTGTTCCATCGCAACAAGCGCTCGGTGCGCCTGACGGATCTGGGCGAACGCTTGCTGGCGATCACCCAGCGCTTGTTCGTGGTCGAGGCCGAAGCCCAAGAGTTGCTGCAGGAATCTCAGGCCTTGCAGACCGGCAGCCTGATTCTGGCGGTGGATGCACCGGTGCATGTGCTGCCGCAGATTGCCCGGTTTTGTGAGCGCTATCCGGGGATCAGCGTGAAGATCGAGACCGGTAACACCGATGAATCGCTGTTTCGACTGTTCAACTATCAGGCTGATCTGGCGTTGCTCGGGCGCGATGTCAGCGATGAACGCCTGCTGTGCGTGCCGCTGCGCAACGATCCGATGGTGGCGTTCGTCTCGCGCCATCATCCATGGGCCGAGCGTGAATCGATCTGCCTGGAGGATCTGGACGACACGCCGCTGGTGCTGCGCGAACACGGCTCGGTCACCCGCCAGACCTTGGAAGAAGAAATGGCCCGCGCCGGTTTCCGCATCCGCCCGGCGATTCAGGTCGAAGGCCGGGAAGCGGCGCGGGAGGCAGTGGTGGTGGGGATTGGCGTGGGTGTGGTGTCGGCGGCGGAGTTTGGTGCGGACTCACGGGTTTGCGCGCTGCCGATCACCGATTGCACCCGCCGATTGACGGAGACACTGGTGTGCCTGCGCGAGCAGAGTTCGCGGCGGGTAGTGGCGACATTTCTCGAGATGGTTCGCGAAAGTCTTGTTCAGACCGGCGCCAACCCGAAAAACGCCTGAATCAACCGCAACTCTCGCCGCCGCTCCACGCAGCCAATCATGTGCCGGTTCACCAGCCCTTCTCCCGCGATGGGAATTGCGACGACACGGGGGTCATGACTGACCTCCACCGATGACACCACCCCAACCCCCAACTCAGCCGCCACCGCTTCCGTCACCGCCTCGCGACTGTCCAGTTCCAGCAACACCCGTGGGTTGACCGACGCCTGCGCACAGGCCTGATCAAACGTGCGCCGGGTAATCGAACTCGGCTCGCGCAACACCATGATCACCTGATCCAGCTCCTTGAGCCTGACCTCGCCGGAACGCGTCGCCCACGGATGCGCGGCCGGCACCAGCGCGCAGATCCGCGATTCACTCAGTGCTTGCAGATGCAGCCCTTTGCGCGGCTCGACCTCGGTCAGCACCGCCACATCGGCATGCTCGGACAACAACGCCGCCAACGTTTCCTGAGCATTGCCCAACCGCAGATTCACCGTAATCCCCGGATATCGCGCCCGCAGGCTGGCGAGCATCGGCATGACCATGTGCGGACCGTCCGCCGCCACCTCAAGACGCCCTGTCAGCAACTGCCGATTGGCTTCGAGCAGCGCTTGAGCCTCTTCGGCCATACCGAACATCGCCCGGGTGATCGCCGCCAGTTTGATGCCCTCTTCTGTCAGCTCGACCCGGCGCGCCGTCCGTCGCAACAGCGTGATCTGGTAATGCTCCTCCAGCGCCTTGATGTGCCCGGTGACCGCCGGCTGGCTGATGAACAAGCGTGCGGCGGCACGGGTGAAGCTGCCTTCCCGGGCCACGGCGTCGAAGGCGCGGAGCTGGAACAGGTTCATGAATAACCCTCACTGATGGCTGGCATAACAACAAACAATTTGATTGATGATCCGCCGAATTGCAACGTAGGCCCCGTAGCTTCATCCCACAGCGCTATCGCGAGGACACACGAATGAGTACTGCCGCACCCATCCTGCTCACTCCCGGCCCGTTGACCACCTCGGCCCGCACCCGCCAGGCGATGATGGTCGACTGGGGTTCATGGGATGACCGCTTCAACCAACTGACCGCCAGCCTGTGCGAACAACTGCTGGCGATCCTCAACGGCGCCGACAGCCATCACTGCGTACCTTTGCAGGGCAGCGGCACCTTCGCTGTCGAAGCCGCGATCGGCACCCTCGTCCCCCGCGACGGCAAGGTGCTGGTGCTGATCAACGGCGCCTATGGCAAGCGTCTGGCGAAAATCTGCGAAGTGCTCGGCCGCTCGTTCAGCACCTTCGAAACCGCTGAAGACGAACCGACCACCGCTGCCGACGTCGACCGCCTGCTGCATGCCGACAGCGACATTACCCACGTCGCGCTGATCCATTGCGAAACCAGCACCGGCATTCTCAATCCTTTGCCGGAGATCGCCCAGGTTGTCGAGCAACACGGCAAACGCCTGATCATCGATGCCATGAGTTCCTTCGGCGCGTTGCCGGTGGATGCGCAAAAAGTACCGTTCGATGCGCTGATCGCCGCATCGGGTAAATGCCTGGAAGGCGTACCGGGCATGGGCTTCGTGTTTGCCCGCAAGGAATCTCTGGCCGCAGCCGCCGGCAATTCGCATTCGCTGGCGATGGATCTGTTCGACCAGCACAGCTACATGAAAAAGACCGGCCAATGGCGCTTCACCCCGCCGACCCACGTGGTCGCCGCGTTGCATGAAGCCCTGCTGCAATACAACGAAGAAGGCGGCCTGCCGGCGCGGCATGCGCGTTACGCCGCCAACTGCCAGGCACTGATGGAAGAGATGGGCAAACTCGGCTTGCGCAGCTTCCTGCCTGCTGCGATTCAGGCGCCGATCATCGCGACCTTCCACGCACCGAAAGATCCGCGCTACCAGTTCAAGGACTTCTACGAACGGGTCAAGGCCAAGGGTTACATCCTCTACCCCGGCAAGCTGACCCAGGTCGAAACCTTCCGCGTCGGCTGCATCGGCCACGTCACCCCGGCGCAGATGCGCGAAGCCGTCGCGGCGGTGGGTGAAGTGCTGCGCGAGATGGAAGTATTAGAGATTTAAACCACACCTCAAAGCCCGCTCCCACAGGGACAGCGAACTCCGAATTGCGTGTTATCACAGGAATTTTTGCCATGAACTACAACAACCCAACCCAGCTGCAAGCCGCCATCCTCGACTGGGCCGGCACCGTGGTCGACTTCGGTTCTTTCGCACCGACCCAGATCTTCGTCGAAGCCTTCGCCGAGTTCGACGTCCAGGTTTCCATCGAAGAGGCCCGTGGCCCGATGGGCATGGGCAAGTGGGATCACATCCGCACCCTGTGCGATCAGCCGCAGGTTGCCGAGCGCTATCGCAAGGCGTTCGGCCGCACCCCGACCGACGATGACGTGACTGCGATCTACAACCGCTTCATGCCGCTGCAGATCGAGAAAATCGCCGAGCATTCGGCGCTGATTCCCGGCGCGCTGGAGACCATCGCCAACCTGCGTCAGCAAGGGATCAAGATCGGTTCCTGCTCGGGTTATCCGAAGCAGGTGATGGACAAGGTTGTGGCACTCGCCGCCACCAACGGCTACGTCGCCGACCACGTCGTCGCCACCGACGAAGTGCCGAACGGCCGCCCATGGCCAGCCCAGGCGCTGGCCAACGTGATTGCGCTGGGCATCGACGATGTCGCCGCCTGCGTGAAGATCGACGACACCGTGCCGGGGATTCTCGAAGGCCGTCGCGCCGGCATGTGGACCGTGGCGCTGATCTGCTCCGGCAACGCGCTGGGCCTGGATTACGAAGGCTATCGCGCACTGGGCAGCGACGCCTTGGCCAGTGAGCGCAAGCGCATTCACGCGCTGTTCGAAGGTTCGCGCCCGCACTACATGATCGACACCATCACCGATCTGCCGGAAGTGATTGCCGACATCAACAAGCGCCTGGCCAACGGCGAGATGCCGCAAAGCAGCTGATAGCGCCGTCTGCCGCAAACAAAAACGCCAGTGTCTGCCCGACACTGGCGTTTTTTCATGGGCGTTTTCAGTCAAATCGCTGACTCAGCTCAGTGAAAGCTTTTTTAGCCCCGGGCAAACGCGCCAAAGGGGATTACAGTTAAGGCATGCCGTCGCAGAACGGCACGCTTGAGCCCTGAACCGTGAGGAACGCCGTATGCCGTGGACAAATTCCGAATCCCGTTACAGCACCGTGTCGATCCTGTTGCACTGGCTGATGCTGGTGCTGTTGGTGCTGGTGTACGCCAGCATGGAATTGCGCGGGCTGTTTCCCAAGGGCAGTGGCGGTCGCACGCTGATCCGCGAAGTGCATTACATGCTCGGGCTGACCGTGTTCGTGCTGGTCTGGTTTCGCCTGTTTGCCCGCAGCCTGGGCCCGGCACCGAAAATCTTCCCGGCCTCGCCACAGTGGCAAACCACCCTCGCACGCTTGATGCATTGGGCCTTGTACCTGTTCATGATCAGCATGCCGATTCTCGGCTGGCTGATCACCAGCGCCGAAGGTCATCAGGTGATGTTCTACGGTTTCGACCTGCCGTTGCTGGTGAATGAAGACAAGGTGTTCGCCAAAGACGTCGAGCACTGGCATGTGCTGATCAGCACCATCGGCTACTGGCTGATCGGCCTGCATGCGCTGGCGGGGATCTATCACCATTACGTGGTGCGTGATAACACGTTGCTGCGGATGATGCCCAAGCGCAGCCAGGGTTAACCGTCGAATCCGCGCCGGCCCTGCAAGCCGCCGGTGTGGACGAAGATCAAGCGTGAACCGCGGTCAAAGCGACCCGCCTCGATCTGTTGTTTGAGCGCCAGCAAGGCCTTGCCGGTGTACAACGGTTCGAGGGGAATGCCGCTGGCCTGTTCGGTTTGCGCGATGAATTCAAGCAACGCCGGATCGACCTTGGCGAAACCGCCACGACTGGCGTCGATCAGCTCGTAGTGCCCGGCCTCACCGACAATCGCCTCGACATTCGCCGCGACGCCGTGATCGTCGGGCACGGCCATTGCGCCGTACACCGCATGTTGTCCGGCCTCGGCCAACACCAATCCCGCGAGCGTGGTGCCCGTGCCGCAGGCCAGCCACCAACCGTGGTAGTCGTCCGAGCCGAGCTTGCCGAGTTGTTGACTGACCTGATCCTTCAGTGCCGCGCAGCCCTGCGCGCCCGGCAACCCGCCGCCCCCTTCAGGCACCGGATGCAGCGTCGGATACTGCGCAAGCCACGGCTGCCAGAACCCCGGCTCGTGCCGCGCCCTATAGCCGCCGTAACCGAGCCAGTGCAGCTGCATGCCGAAATCCTGCAGATCCCTGACCGTCGGCGTGTCCTGCGGATGCCCGCGCAACAGCCCGACCGTTGCGAATCCCAGACGCTTGCCCGCAGCCGCCAGTGCATGCAGATGATTGGAGTGCGCACCGCCCAGGCTGATGATGCCTTCGGCGCCCGCGCGGTCGGCGGCTTTGAGATGTTCGACGAGTTTGAACCACTTGTTGCCGCTGATCAGCGGATCGATCCGGTCGAGACGCAGGATCGCGACTTCAATGCCGGCGGCGGTGAGCCAGTCCAGATGAAGCGCTTCGAGGGGGGCTTGAGGTAGCCAGTCGGTGGGAGGCAGAAACATAAAGGCCGGCTCTGTGCAAAGAGCCGGCATTCTAGGGTGGATCAGAGCTCGGCGGCCAGACGCGAACCCTGATTGATCGCACGTTTGGCATCCAGTTCGGCCGCCACATCGGCGCCGCCGATCAGGTGCACGTTCTGCCCGGCTTCGACCAGACCGTCGTGCAGCTCGCGCAGCGGATCCTGGCCGGCGCAGATGACGATGTTGTCCACCGGCAGCACTTGCGGCTCGCCGGTTTCGCCGATGCGGATGTGCAGGCCTTCGTCGTCGATCTTCAGGTATTCGACGCTGTTGAGCATCTGCACCTGCTTGTTCTTGAGACCGGTGCGGTGAATCCAGCCGGTGGTCTTGCCCAGACCGTCGCCGACCTTGGATTTCTTGCGTTGCAGCAGGAACACGTCGCGCGCCGGTGCGTGCGGTGCAGCCTTGATCCCGGCCACGCCACCACGGGCTTCCAGATTCGTGTCGATGCCCCACTCTTTCCAGAACGCGGCGCGATCCTGACTGGTGGCCACGCCTTCATGGACGAGGAATTCCGAGACGTCAAAACCGATACCGCCGGCGCCGATCACCGCTACACGCTTGCCGACCGGTTTGCGCTCAAGCAGCACATCCAGGTAGCTCAGCACCTTGGCGTTCTCGACACCCGGAATCGCCGGCAGACGCGGCGCAATGCCGGTCGCCAGGATGACTTCGTCGTAACCGCCCTCGACCAGTTTCGCCACGTCGACGCGGGTGTTCAGGCACACCTCGACGTTGGTGGTCTGCAGTTTGCGTTTGAAGTAGCGCAGGGTTTCGTAGAACTCTTCCTTGCCCGGCACACGTTTGGCGACGTTGAACTGGCCACCGATTTCGCTGGCCGAATCAAACAAGGTCACCTGATGCCCGCGCTCGGCGGCCACGGTGGCAGCGGACAGACCGGCAGGACCGGCACCGACCACGGCGATCTTCTTGATCTGCTTGACCGGCAGGTAGTTGAGTTCGGTCTCGTGGCAGGCACGCGGGTTGACCAGGCAACTGGTGAGCTTGCCGCCGAAGGTGTGATCGAGGCAGGCCTGGTTGCAACCAATGCAGGTGTTAATTTCGTCGGCGCGGCCTTCAGCTGCCTTGTTGACGAAGTCCGGATCGGCGAGGAACGGCCGCGCCATCGAGACCATGTCGGCATCGCCTTCGGCGAGGATCTGCTCGGCGACTTCCGGGGTGTTGATACGGTTGGTGGTGATGAGCGGAATACTCACCGAGCCACGCAGCTTGGCGGTGACCTTGCTGAACGCCGCACGCGGCACTTTGGTGGCGATGGTCGGGATCCGCGCTTCGTGCCAGCCGATACCGGTGTTGATGAGGGTCGCGCCGGCCTGCTCGATGGCTTTGGCCAGGGTGACGATTTCTTCCCAGGTGCTGCCGCCTTCCACCAGATCGAGCATCGACAGACGGAAGATGATGATGAAGTTCGGGCCGACCGCTTCACGTACGCGGCGTACGATTTCCACCGGCAGGCGCATGCGGTTTTCGTAGCTGCCGCCCCAACGGTCGGTGCGGTGGTTGGTGTGGGCGGCGAGGAACTGGTTAATGAAATAACCTTCCGAGCCCATGATTTCCACGCCGTCGTACTCGGCGGTCTGGGCCAGTACCGAGCAGGTGACGAAATCGCTGATCTGCTTCTCGATGCCTTCCTCGTCCAGCTCTTTGGGCTTGAACGGGTTGATCGGCGCCTGGATGGCGCTCGGCGCGACCTGTTTCGGGCTGTAGGCATAACGGCCGGCGTGGAGGATCTGCATGCAGATCTTGCCGCCCGCATCATGCACGGCGCGAGTGACGATGCGGTGCTTGAGCGCTTCTTCCTCGGTGGTCAGCTTGGCTGCGCCGGAGTACACACCGCCCTCGTCGTTCGGGCCGATACCGCCGGTGACCATCAGGCCGACACCGCCACGGGCACGCTCGGCGAAATACGCCGCCATGCGTTCGAAACCACCCGGCTTCTCTTCAAGGCCGGTGTGCATCGAGCCCATCAGGGTGCGGTTGCGCAACGTGGTGAATCCCAGGTCCAGCGGGGCCAACAGGTGCGGGTATTGAGTGGCGGTCATCGTTAACTCCACAGCGAGCGATCACGGAAAATGCGGGAGCTCTGCGTCCCCCGTCAGTCATGTTCGACAGATTAGGAGTCGCATCGCTGTCACTCAATGACCGTAACTGACAAGTTATTGATCCAAATGCGCAGCGCCCCTTGGCAAGCCGGGGCTGGCGCCCTACCCTGTCCGCACACCCTGTACCCGGTTGTTGTTGGATTTCATGCGCAAACTTCTGTACCTGACTTTTTCCATGGCGCTCATCGCCGCGCTCACCTTCTACGCCATGTGGGCGGCTGACCGCCCGGCCGGTCATTACCTGTCGGACCTGCGGATCAAACTGGCGGTCGATCAGGGCACGCCCGCCGATCGCGGCAACCTGCTGGGCATCCAGCCCGAGCTGTTCCCCACCGACTACCAAAGCCCCGAACGCCTGCACCGCAAGCTCGCCGCCTATTTGCAGCAGGCGCAGGATCAGGGGCTGTTGAATGATAAAACCGTGGTCATCCTGCCCGAGCATGTCGGCACCTGGCTGATGATCAGCGGCGAGAAAGACGAGCTGTACCAGGCCGCCACCCTCGCCGAAGCGATGAACTGGCTGGCCGCGAGCAACCCGGTGCAATTTGCTCGCGCCTGGCTCGCCGCCAAGGGCAGCAGCCGTCTGGATGACGCGCACCTGCGGATGAAATCCCGGGACATGGCCAAGAACTATCAGGCGCTGTTCGGTGGCCTGGCCAAGGAATTCCACATCACCCTGGTGGCCGGCTCGATCGTATTGCCTGAACCGAACATCATCGATGGCCGGCTCAAGACCGGCAGTGGTGAGCTGTACAACAGCACCGTAGTGTTCGGCCGCGACGGTGCCCCGCTCGGCCAGCCACAACGGCAGATGCGCCCGATCTTCGATCAGGACGACAGCTCCGGCGAGGCTTCCCGGATCAATGTGGTCGATACCCCGGCCGGGCGCCTCGGCGTGCTCATCGGCAGAGACAGCTGGTATCCGGACAACTACCGCAAACTGGACGAGCAAGGCGCGCAACTGATTGCGGTCCCGGCGCTGATCACAGGTCATGGCGTGTGGGATCAACCGTGGAAGGGTTACAAAGGCTTGAGCGTGCCGGACTCGGTCAGCCTGAAACCGGGAGCCGTCAGCGAGGGCCAGGCCTGGCACCAATTGACCCTGACCGCGCAACCGTCGGCCAGCAAGGCGCTGGCCGGCATGAGTGTGTTTCTGCGCGGGCAGTTCTGGGACAAACCGAGTTCCGGGCAAAGTTTCCTCAGCAGCAACGGCCAGCAATTCGCTGACAGCGAAGCCCGTGGCGCGCGCCTGCTGAACCTCTGGTTGTAACCCATGAAACCGCAGCCCATGCGTCTCGGGGATCTGTCGGTGGGCTTCGTCCACAGCCTGGCCGATGCCGTGCGCAGCCATGACGTCGATCCGCTGCCATTGCTCGAGCAGTACGGCCTGGATGCCGCACGACTGGCCGAAGCCGGGGCGCGCCTGTCGATCCCGCGCTACATGCGCCTGGGGCATGGCGCGATCCAGCTTACCGGCGATCCGGCATTGGGTTTGCGCATGGGCCAACTCAGTCGCTTGAGTCAGGCGGGGCTGGCCGGTGTGACTGCCGCGCAGGCCCCGACCGTGCGCGAAGCCGCCCGCTGTCTGACGCGCTTCGAACCCTTGTACGGTTCCAACTATCGCGGCCAGTCGAGTTTCCACGAGGACGCCAGCGGTGCGTGGCTGCGCTTCTACTCGATCAGCCCGTACAACGCTTACAACCGCTTTGTGGTGGATTCGATCATTGCCGGCTGGCTGCATCAGTTGTCCGGCGTCAGCCCCGAGCCGCTGCGCGCCGAGCGAATCGAGATCGAGTTCGACAGCCCGGATTATCGCGACGCTTATGCGGTGCTCGGCGAATGCCCGATCCAGTTCGGCGCCGAACACAATCAATTGCGTCTGAGCCTCACCAGCCTGGCCCAACGCAACCCGGAGCATTGCCCCAGCACCTGGAAACATTTGCTCGGTCTGTGCGAACGGGAACTGGAGCAATTGACCCGCACCCGCAGCCTGCGTGAACGCATCACGCAATTGCTCGGGCCATTGCTCAATGGCGGCCGGGAACCGGACCTGGAAGAAGTGGCGGCACGCCTGAAGCTGCCGACCTGGACGTTACGGCGAAAGCTGGCCGAGGAAGGCACGCAGTTTCGCGCGATCCTCAATGACACCCGCCGTGATCTGGCGATGACCTACATCCGCGACACCGAACTGGCATTCGGTGAAATTGCCTACCTGCTGGGCTTTGCCTCGGCCGAAGCTTTCCAGCGCGCCTTCAAGCGCTGGAACGGCCAGACACCGGGCGAATTTCGCCGCAGTCACCGCAAGACAGGCTGACGCCTCACAGCTCGGTGGCGTCTTCCGCAGGCTCTGGTGAATCCAGCTCAAAGGCCTGGAATTCGAGCAGTTCTTCTTGATAGTCATCCATTGCGTAATCCCCCTACTGCTTGCTTGAAATGGCCTGGAACAAATGACCAGTGCCTCGAGCATAAAGTGCCCGTGTGAAGGAAAAATGAAACGCGTCCTTCATGAAATAAACGTAGCAGGCAGTCAGGAATTTATCGCGGGAAATTTTTCGACAGGGCTGGCAGGAAGAAGCTCAAGGGAGATAACAAAACGCCACGCGTCCGACAGAGGTCGGAGGCGTGGCGTAAAGCTTACTGACCGGAGGCAGGCATGGCCGGAATCGGCTCGGAGGGCGGCGGCATGTCCGTCGGGTTGGCCGGCGGCGTGATGGTTTCCGTCGCAGGCGCAGGCTCGGCAACTGGCGCCGGGGTGATCGGTGCAGCTTCGGCCGGCGGTGCTACAGGTTCGGAGCTGGCAGGGGCCGCTTCTGCAGGCGCTGGTGCCGCAGCGGGCTCAGCGGCCGGCGCTGGGGCCGGGGTCGGTTCAGCCGCAGGGGCTGGAGCCAGCGGAGCCGGCGTCGCCTTGGCTTCCGGCACACCCAGGTCGGTCTTCGGTTTCTCGGTGATGTGCGCGGCTTTCTTCGCATCGGCCGGCAGGAACAGCTCGACCAGCGTGAAGAAACGCTCGTAGAACTTCTGCGACGACACGGTTTCGCTGGCGACCTTGACCATCGAATCGTCAGACGAGCCGATCGGCATCGACACCGAACCCAACACTCCGACACCGAGGCTGGCCGAGTTGTTGGTCTTCTTCAGTGCGTAGCGGTCCTGCAGGGCGTTGGCGAACACGGTGGCGTGATGGCCGGCGCTGCCATCATCGGCGCACACCACGTTGAAGCTGATCTCCAGGTGGGTTTCGCCGGTCTGCTGGAAGCTCTTGTGCCCGCTGACCAGTTTCGGGTCATTGCTGGTAATGATGTAGCCCTGGCTGAGCAACGCTCGGCGGGCCGCTTCGCAACTGGCGGTGTCGGTCACCGGGTAATTGCGCGAAAAGGTGCCGGAGTCGTCGAAATTCTCATGCTCGTAGATGGGCTTGTCCTTGGAGCAGCCGGCAGCGGCGGTCAGCAACAACGCCAACCCGATGAAACGCACGGGAATAGAATTCAACATTAAACATCCTGAGGGAAAACGGTCCGGGGCGTATTGTGCAACAGATCGCTGCCCCGCGGCGTATGGATTAGTGTCTTAAAACAGTTACAACTCTACCGGTCATGAGCGACAGGAAAAAGTCGCGCCGATAAATGATCGATGAACACCCGCAATTTGGCAGTTGCGTGCCGGCTCGACGGCCACAAAACCCAGAACTGCCCGACGTGCTGCAGATGCTCCTCCAGTACGCGCTGCAGGCGACCCTGTTGCTGAGATTCATGGATCATGAAGTCCGGCAGACAGGCGATGCCCATGCCCGCCAGCGCCGCATGCCGCACGGCTTCGATCGAGGTACTGACCAGACGTGTCGGCAGGGTCGGCTCGGGCGCGCCCTCCTCGCGTTTGAGCGGCCAGGACTCCAGTTTGCCCGTGGCGTGAAACGTATGGCGCAGGCAGGCGTGCTGCGTCAGTTCGGCCGGGGTCTGAGGTTCGCCGCACTCGCGCAGATACGCGGGACTGGCCACCAACACCATATGAAACTCGCCCAACGGTCGTGCCATCAGTCGCGAGTCTCGCGGTTTACCCGTTCGGATCACCGCATCGAAACCTTCGTCCACCACATCCACCATGCGATCGGTCAGGTCCAGATCCAGCTCGATCTGCGGATACAGCGCCATGAACTCGTTCATGACCGGCATCACCAGGTCATGCACCTGCGGCAGGCTGACCCGCAACTTGCCGTGAGGCGCCGCTGCGGCATCGCACATTTCAAATTCAGCCGCTTCGACCTCCGCGAGGATCTTGCGGCAACGTTCAAGAAACAGCGCGCCTTCGCTGGTCAGCGTGATGCTGCGAGTGGTGCGGTGAAACAACCGCACATTGAGCCGTGCCTCCAGGCGGGCGATGCTTTTGCCGACCGCCGACGAAGACACGCCCTGCAAGCGACCGGCCTCGGTAAAACTGCGGGTTTCCGCCACCTGCACGAACACCGAAATACTGCCCAGGCTGTCCATTTATCCCTCCCTGATTCACGACATTCTTGTCCGAGATGTTCGGAACCCTAACCTGTTTTTCCCGAATGTGCAGCGCCCTACCCTATGGCCTTCGTCTCCTTTGGCAAAATGGAAACCCGCCCATGAACGATGCGCCACTCACTTCCCCCACGCTCGCCGGCACCGTCGAGCCCGCAGAACGATTACCGCTGGGTGCATTGCTCGCACTGGCCACCGCCGGATTTATCACCGTGCTGACCGAGGCGATGCCCGCCGGCCTGTTGCCACAGATGAGCGCGGGGCTTGATGTCTCTCAGGCCCTGATCGGGCAACTGGTCACGCTGTACGCCATTGGTTCGATGCTGGCGGCCATTCCACTCACCATTGCCACCCGGGGTTGGCGTCGACGCCCGCTGCTGCTGTCGGCCATTGGTGGGTTCGCCATTGCCAACAGCATCACTGCGCTGTCGGAGCTGTACTGGCTGACCCTGATTGCACGCTTGATCGCGGGCGTATTCGCGGGGCTGCTGTGGGCGTTGCTGGCCGGCTACGCAAGCCGGATGGTCGCACCCCACTTGCAAGGCCGGGCCATTACGGTGGCCATGCTCGGGGCACCCCTTGCGCTGTCGCTGGGCATTCCGGCCGGGACGCTGCTGGGCACGGCGGTCGGCTGGCGCCTGAGCTTCGCGATCATGACCGGGCTGACCGTGCTGCTGGTGATCTGGGTGCGTTGGCAAGTACCGGACTTCGCCGGTGAACGCGCCGGCAAACGCCTGCCACTGCGCCAGGTGTTTACCCTGCCGGGCGTGCGATCCGTGTTGTTTGTAACCTTGTCCTACGTCGTCGCGCACAACCTGCTGTACACCTACATCGCGCCATTTCTGGAGCCATCGGGACTTGGCGGAGAAATCGACCGAGTGTTGCTGGTATTCGGCCTGGCGTCAGTACTGAGCCTGTGGATCGTCGGCAGTCTGATTGATCGCTGGCTGCGTCAGTTGGCGCTGGTCAGTGCAATGCTGTTCCTGCTGTCAGCGATCGCACTGGGCCTGTGGCGCGAATCGCCGGGCGTGGTCTACACCGCCACCGCCGTCTGGGGTCTGGCGTTCGGCGCGATGCCCTCGCTGTTGCAGACAGCCCTGGCGAAAACTGCCAAGGAGGCTGCCGATACCGCGCAATCGATGCTGGTGACTCTATGGAATGTCGGCATTGCCGGCGGCGGGCTTGCGGGCGGTCTGCTGCTGAACAACCTGGGCGTCGGGAGTTACCCGTGGATTGTCGCGGGTCTGTTGCTGCTGACTCTGTATGCGACCACCAATGCCCGGAGCCATGGTTTCCCGAACGCCGGATAGCGTGCACAAAAAAGCCCCGGATTTTCATCCGGGGCTCGGGTCTTGCGGCTCAGCCAGGCATCAGAAACGCTTGATGTCGGCTTCGGCTTCCAGCTGTTTGCGGTACGCCGCGAAGTCTTGCTGGCCCACGCGCGATGCGAGGAAGCGACGGTATTGCGCTTTCTCTTCATCGGTCGGAGCCGCCGCTTCGTTCACACCGTTCAGGCGCACGATGGTCAGGCTGCCGTCCGCCAGCGTAACGCTGGTGAAGGTCGGCTTGTCCTTCGCGGCCGGTTTCGGCATGCGGAACAACGCTTGCAGCACCGCCGGATCAACGCCTTCCTGAGCGCGGTTTGCTGCTTCGGTAACTTTCCAGCTCTGACCGTCCACCGCCTTGTCCAGCGGGTTCTTGCCATCACGCAGACTGGCGATCAGTTGCTCCGCCTTGGTCTTGGCAGCCGCGCTGGCGTGCTCTTTGGTCAACTGGGCGCGAATGGCGGTGGCCACGCTTTCCAGCGGCAATTGAGCAGGCTTCAGGTGCTCCTTGGCGCGCAGCACGATCACGGTTTCCGGATCCAGCTCGATGGCGGTGCTGTTGGCACCCTCTTCCAGCACTTCGGTGCTGAACGCAGCAGTCACAACGGCACGGTTGGCTGCAACGCCTTCGCCACCTTCACGGCCAAACGGCTTGGAGGTGTGCACGGTCAGTTTCAGGTCCTGCGCTGGCTGGGCCAGGTCGGATGCTTCGAACGAAGAGTCTTCCAGTTGCTTGGTCGCCTCGACGAAACGCTGCTCGACTTGCTGGGTTTTCAGCTCGCGGGTCAGCTTGTCTTTCAGGCTGGCCAGCGTCGGCACTTCAGGCGCCTCGACACCCAGCAGCTTGATCAGGTGGAAACCGAAGTCGGTGCGAACCGGCTCGGACACCTGATCCTTGTTCAGCGAGTACAGGGCTTTCTCGAAGGCCGGATCGTAAACGCCAGGACCGGCATAACCCAGGTCACCGCCGTTGTTGGCCGAACCCGGATCCTGCGAGAACTCCTTGGCCAGCGCTTCGAATTTCTCGCCCTTGGCCAGACGCGCCTGGACTTCTTCGATCTTCGCCTTGGCCTGAGCTTCGGTGGTCTTGTCGTTGACTTCGATCAGAATGTGCGCAGCACGACGCTGTTCCGACAGGTTGGCGATCTCTTTCTGATACGCCGCCTGCAGGTCTTCGTCCTTGACGGCGACCTGATCGAAGAACGAAGCCTTCTTCAGCTCCAGGTAATCGATGACCACTTGATCCGGGGTCATGAATTCCTTGGCGTGCTCGTCGTAGTAAGCCTTGACCTCGTCATCGGTCAGCTTCACGGCCGAAGGGTCAGCCTTGATGTTCAGCGTGGCGAAATCGCGGGTCTGTTTTTCCAGACGGGCGAAGGCCAGCACCTGAGCATCGGTCACGAAACCGCTGCCTGCCACACCGGCGCGCAGTTGGCCGATCAGCATTTCCTGAGCCAGCATCTGGCGGAACTGCATGCGGCTGTAGCCCAGTTGACGGATCACCTGATCGAAACGGTCGGAGCTGAACTTGCCGTCGACCTGGAATTCAGGCGTCTGCAGGATCACTTGGTCCAGGGCCGCTTCGGAGAAAGCGAATTTCGATTGTTCTGCGCCTTGCAGCAGCAGTTTGCGATCGATCAGACCCTTGAGGGCCGATTCGCGCAGCATTTTTTCGTCCAGCAAGGAAGCGTCGAAATCCTTGCCCAGTTGTTGCATCAGCTGACGGCGTTGCATATCCACCGCCTGGCTCAGCTCGTTCTGGCTGATTTCTTCACCGTTGACCTTGGCCGCCTCATTCTTGTGAGTCGTGGCCTGGAAAATGGCGTCGAAACCGGTCAGAGCCATCAGTGCAACGATGACTCCGATAATGGTCTTGGCAATCCAGCCTTGTGAATTGTCCCTGATATTCTGCAGCATGCGTCCCCCAGAAACGGTTGAACTTCAAAATTAGGCAACCGTGGAGCGTGGGTAGAATCCGGATAGAAGAAAGGCGCATCCGAGGATGCGCCTTCTCGTAACTGGCGGAGCGGACAGGGCTCGAACCCTCGATCCCGGTGTGACAGGCAGCTATTCCAACCGCCTGCTCTACCGCTCCGCTGCCAAGTCAGGCATGACCCCGACCCGGATGGGTAAAAACCTGAATCAAACTTAGTTGACGGCTTCTTTCAGGGCTTTACCGGCTTTGAAACCTGGCTTTTTGGCTGCCGCGATTTCCAGAGTCTTGCCGGTCTGTGGGTTACGACCAATGCGAGCTGGACGATCAGTCACGGAGAAAGTACCGAAACCAACCAGAACAACGGAGTCGCCAGCCTTGAGAGCGCCAGTGACGGATTCGATTACAGCGTCCAGCGCACGGCCAGCAGCAGCTTTCGGGATATCAGCGGATGCAGCGATAGCATCAATCAGTTCCGACTTGTTCACTCTAAGTCCCCTTATATCTATTTGAGTATGATTCTAAGTTTTTTGGTGAAAGCAAAAACGAGTGCTGAATGGCCTACAGACACTTAAGAGCCGCTTTATAACAAGGGCTCTAAAAAGCTGTCAAGGAAGCCCCCCAGGCAAAAGCGTATTAATGCGTGCTAATTCTTTCCTTAGAGTCAGACTCACGTTTTTCGTCCTTGGCAACTATCTCCGGAGCCACATCCGGCAAGGGCTCCGGCGCGTATTGCAGCGCAATTTGCAGGACCTCGTCAATCCATTTAACCGGTTTGATCTGCAGATCCTGCTTGATATTGTCAGGAATCTCCTTCAGATCGCGCACGTTCTCTTCCGGAATAATCACTGTCTTGATTCCGCCACGGTGAGCGGCCAGCAGTTTTTCCTTCAGACCGCCAATGGCAAGGACTTGACCACGCAGGGTGATCTCGCCGGTCATGGCAACATCGGCGCGCACAGGAATACCCGTCAAAGCCGACACCAGCGCAGTACACATGCCTACACCGGCGCTCGGGCCGTCTTTCGGCGTAGCGCCTTCCGGCATGTGGATGTGCGTGTCACGCTTCTCGTGGAAGTCCAGCGGAATGCCCAGGCTCTTGGCACGGCTGCGCACCACGGTCAGGGCCGCAGTGATCGATTCGACCATTACGTCACCCAGCGAACCGGTCTTGATCAGTTGACCTTTACCCGGCACTACGGCGGCTTCGATGGTCAGCAGTTCGCCGCCCACCTGAGTCCAGGCCAGGCCGGTCACTTGACCGATCTGATCCTGTTGCTCGGCCAGACCGTATCGGAACTTGCGAACGCCGAGGAAATGCTCCAGCAGATCAGCTGTCACTTTTACCGAGAAGCGTTTTTCCAGTGCGTGCTCTTTGACCGCCTTGCGGCAGACCTTGGCAATCTGCCGCTCGAGGCCACGCACACCGGCTTCGCGGGTGTAGTAACGGATGATGTCGCGGATCGCTTCTTCGTCGAATTCCAGCTCGCCCTTCTTCAGGCCGTTGGCTGCAATCTGCTTCGGCGACAGGTACTTGACCGCAATGTTGATCTTCTCGTCTTCGGTGTAACCCGGCAGACGGATCACTTCCATCCGGTCCAGCAGCGCCGGCGGAATGTTCATCGAGTTCGAGGTGCACAGGAACATCACATCCGAAAGGTCGTAATCGACTTCCAGATAGTGGTCGTTGAAGTTGTGGTTCTGCTCAGGATCGAGCACTTCCAGCAACGCCGACGCCGGGTCGCCACGCATGTCGCTGCCCATTTTGTCGATTTCATCGAGCAGGAACAGCGGGTTGCGCACACCCACTTTTGTCATCTTTTGAATCAATCTTCCTGGCATCGAACCGATGTAAGTCCGACGGTGACCACGGATTTCCGCTTCATCACGCACGCCACCGAGGGCCATGCGCACGAATTTGCGGTTGGTGGCATGGGCGATCGACTCGGCCAGCGAGGTTTTACCCACGCCCGGAGGACCGACCAGGCACAACACCGGGCCACGGATTTTCTTCACGCGCTTCTGCACGGCGAGGTATTCAAGGATGCGTTCCTTGACCTCTTCGAGGCCGTAGTGATCGGCGTCGAGAATGTCTTCGGCACGGGCCAGGTCCAGACGCACCTTGCTCTGAGCCTTCCACGGCACCTGAACCAGCCAGTCGATGTACGAGCGCACCACGGTGGCTTCGGCAGACATCGGCGACATCTGCTTGAGCTTGTTCAGCTCGGCAGTGGCCTTGGCCAGAGCATCTTTCGGCAGACCGGCAGCGTCGATACGCTTTTTCAGGTCTTCGATTTCGTTGTGGCCTTCGTCGCTGTCGCCGAGCTCCTTCTGAATGGCCTTCATCTGCTCGTTCAGGTAGTACTCGCGCTGACTGCGCTCCATTTGCTTTTTGACGCGGCCACGAATGCGTTTTTCGACTTGCAGCAGGTCGATCTCGGCGTCCAGCAAGGCCAGAACGTGCTCGACCCGGGCCGACAAATCGATGATTTCGAGGATTTCCTGCTTCTGCTCGATCTTCAGCGCCATGTGCGCGGCCATGGTGTCTACCAGGCGGCCAGGCTCGTCGATGCTGTTGAGCGACGACAGGACTTCAGCCGGGACTTTCTTGCCCAACTGCACATATTGTTCGAACTGCGACAGCAGGCTGCGCACGAACACTTCGGATTCGCGCTCGGCGGCGTCGACTTCCTCGATCAGCGAGACTTCGGCACGGCAGTGGCCATCGACTTCGCTGAAGCGCTCGACAGCGCCACGCTGCTCGCCCTCGACCAGAACCTTGACGGTGCCGTCAGGCAGCTTGAGCAGCTGCAGAACAGTGGCGATGGTACCTACGCGATAGAGAGCTTCTTCACCGGGATCGTCGTCAGCCGGGTTTCTCTGGGCCAGCAGCAGGATCTGCTTGTCGCCCGTCATCGCGGCCTCGAGGGCTTCGATGGATTTCTCGCGCCCCACGAACAGCGGGATAACCATGTGCGGATACACAACGACATCACGCAATGGCAGGAGAGGCAATTCGATGGTGGTCTTCATGATTTCGCCTCTACGGCGGCCATATGGCCGTAATCAGATGGAATTAAGCTTGAAACCAAGATGGGGGCTGCCTTGAAAAAAAACAAGCGCAAAGCGGATGTAAAAAACGACATAAAAAAAAAGAGGCCCGAAGGCCCCTTCTTTGTACCGGCAGACCGGGCGCTTACGCGTCAGGTGCAGCCTTGGCAGCCGGCTCACTGTTTTCGTAGATATACAGTGGCTTGGACTTGCCTTCGATCACGCTTTCATCGATCACGACTTTGCTCACCTCGGACTGCGAGGGGATTTCATACATCGTGTCGAGCAGCACACCTTCGAGAATCGAACGCAGGCCACGGGCACCGGTTTTACGTTCCAGGGCACGCTTGGCGACCGATTTCAGCGCGTCGGAACGGAATTCCAGATCCACGCCTTCCATCTCGAACAGCTTGGCATACTGTTTGGTCAGGGCATTTTTCGGCTCGGTGAGAATCTGCATCAGCGCAGCCTCATCCAGCTCGTCCAGCGTCGCGAGGACCGGCAGACGACCGACGAATTCCGGGATCAGACCGAACTTGACCAGGTCGTCAGGCTCGACTTCACGCAGGGACTCACCGACTTTCTTGCCTTCTTCCTTGCTGCGCACTTCTGCGTTGAAACCGATGCCACCCTTGGTGGAACGGTTCTGAATGACCTTCTCCAGACCGGAGAATGCGCCACCGCAGATGAACAGGATGTTGCGGGTATCAACCTGAAGGAATTCCTGCTGCGGATGCTTGCGGCCACCTTGCGGCGGAACCGAAGCGACCGTGCCTTCGATCAGTTTGAGCAAGGCCTGCTGCACGCCTTCCCCGGAAACGTCCCGGGTAATCGACGGGTTGTCGGACTTGCGGGAAATCTTGTCGATTTCGTCGATGTAGACAATGCCCATCTGGGCTTTCTCTACGTCGTAATCACACTTCTGCAGCAGCTTCTGAATGATGTTCTCGACGTCTTCACCCACATAACCCGCCTCGGTGAGGGTGGTTGCGTCGGCGATGGTGAACGGAACGTTCAGCAAGCGGGCCAGGGTTTCGGCCAGCAGGGTTTTACCGGAGCCTGTCGGGCCGATCAGCAGGATGTTGCTCTTGCCGAGTTCGACGTCGTCAGCCTTTTTGTCACGCTGGTTCAGACGCTTGTAGTGGTTGTACACCGCTACTGCCAGAACCTTTTTGGCACGTTCCTGACCAATTACATACTGATCAAGGATGCCGCTGATTTCTTTAGGCGAAGGCAATTTATGCGCGCTGCTTTCGGCCTGTGCTTCCTGCACCTCCTCGCGGATGATGTCATTGCACAGGTCGACGCACTCGTCGCAGATAAAGACCGAGGGGCCGGCAATCAATTTGCGCACTTCATGCTGGCTTTTGCCACAGAAGGAGCAATAGAGCAGCTTGCCGTTGTCCTCGCCGTTGCGGGTGTCAGTCATTCGTTCGATCCAAATCCGATAGGCTTGCAACACAAGATGAAGGCTATTGCGGGCTTTTTCAAGCCCGCCGCTGATCAGACGCGCCGACCAAGCCTATTTTGAGCTGCTTATTTTTAAGCTGGGCGCTGGTTGATCACTTCGTCGATCAGACCGTATTCCTTCGCAGCTTCTGCACTCATGAAGTTGTCGCGGTTGGTGTCGCGCTCGATTTCTTCAAGCGTACGGCCGCTGTGCTTGGCCATCAGCGTGTTCAGACGCTCGCGGATGAAGAGGATTTCCTTGGCATGGATTTCGATGTCCGATGCCTGGCCCTGGAAACCGCCCAGTGGCTGGTGAATCATCACGCGCGAGTTCGGCAGGCAGAAACGCTTGCCGGGTGCACCGGCCGTCAGCAGGAATGCGCCCATGCTGCACGCCTGACCGATACAGGTAGTCGATACGTTTGGCTTGATGAACTGCATGGTGTCGTAGATCGACATGCCCGCTGTCACCGAACCGCCCGGGGAGTTGATATAAAGATGGATGTCCTTGTCCGGGTTTTCCGCTTCAAGGAACAGCAATTGCGCGCAAATCAGGTTGGCCATGTAGTCCTCTACAGGACCCACCAGAAAGATCACTCGTTCCTTGAGAAGACGCGAGTAGATGTCATAGGCGCGCTCGCCACGAGCAGATTGCTCGACAACCATCGGGACCAGGCCGCCGGCGGCCTGGATATCAGAGTTCTGCTGAATATAGGAATTACGGAACATGCTCTGCAGTCACTCCCAAATAGTCATGTCTTGAATACGCATAAGCCAGCTCGAAGGCTGGCTTATGGTGTGTGCTTCTAACGCAAAAACAATCAGTCGGCTTTTGGAGCTTCTACCGGCTTGACCGCTTCTTCGTAAGAGACCGATTTGTCGGTCACGCTAGCTTTCTGCAGAACAGTATCCACAACTTGTTCTTCCAGCACAACCGAACGGACTTCGTTCAGTTGCTGCTCGTTCTTGTAGTACCAGGACACGACCTGCTCAGGCTCTTGGTAAGCCGAAGCCATTTCCTGAATCATTTCGCGAACGCGGGCTTCGTCTGGCTTCAGGTCGAACTGCTTGACCACTTCAGCCACGATCAGACCCAGTACAACGCGACGCTTGGCTTGTTCTTCGAACAGCTCGGCCGGCAGTTGGTCAGGCTTGATGTTGCCACCGAACTGCTGAACAGCCTGCACGCGCAGACGGTCAACTTCGTTGGACAGCAGAGCCTTAGGCACTTCGATCGGGTTGGTGGCCAGCAGACCGTCCATTACCTGATTCTTGACCTTGGATTTGATCGCCTGACGCAGTTCACGCTCCATGTTCTTGCGAACTTCGGTGCGGAAACCGTCGATGCCGCTTTCCTTGATGCCGAATTGAGCGAAGAACTCTTCGTTCAGCTCAGGCAGTTTTGGCTCGGAAACGGTATTTACAGTCACGGTGAACTCGGCGGTTTTGCCGGCCAGGTCCAGGTTCTGATAGTCCTCTGGGAAGGTCAGGTTCAGAACGCGCTCTTCGCCGGCTTTAGCACCAACCAGGCCTTCTTCGAAGCCAGGGATCATGCGGCCGGAACCCAGTACCAGCTGAGTGCCCTTGGCGGAACCGCCAGCGAACACTTCGCCGTCAACCTTGCCAACGAAATCGATGTTCAGCTGGTCTTCGTTCTGGGCAGCGCGATCGGCTACTTCAAAACGGGTGTTCTGCTTGCGCAGGATGTCCAGCATCTTGTCCAGATCGGCGTCAGCCACGTCAGCGCTCAGGCGCTCGACGGTGATGCCTTCGAAGCCGGCAACGGTGAACTCGGGGAACACTTCGAATACGGCTACGTATTCCAGGTCCTTGCCAGCTTCGAGCGACTTAGGCTCGATCGACGGCGAACCGGCCGGGTTCAGCTTCTGCTCAACCACAGCCTCGTAGAAGGAGGACTGGATCACGTCGCCGATCGCTTCCTGGCGCGCATCAGCACCGAAACGGCGCTTGATTTCGCTCATTGGCACTTTGCCTGGACGGAAGCCAGCAATCTTGGCCTTTTGGGCAGTCTGCTGCAGACGCTTGTTGACCTGAGTCTCGATGCGCTCAGCCGGCACGGTGATGCTCATGCGGCGCTCAAGAGCAGTAGTATTTTCAACAGAAACTTGCATGGATATTCCTCGTTGCACAGACGTTAGCCGGCCGTTTCCGACCCAAGAATCAAGGGCAAGCATTCTAGTAGGTCAAACTCAAGAAGTCACCCTACTGAAAACGGGTAAAAAAACAGCAGGCCATTTGAAGGCGGGGACAAACGGTTGCGCCTCGCCCTGTTAGCAAATACAGCCAATTCAAGCCAGGGCTCTGCGCCAACCTCTTCTATATATAGAGGCGGTTGAATCATCTCCCTGACAGCCGACCTCGCAAGCAAGACCGGCAGGCAGCGCAGCATCATCGAGCAACATTGATACGACGAAGCACCCTGCCTTGCGACCCGAAACCTGCAGCCGCCAAAATCCGAAACCGTAAAACAAAAAAGGCGCCAGACTGTTAAATCTGGCGCCTTTCGGAATATGGGGTGGACGATGGGGATCGAACCCACGACAACGGGAGTCACAATCCCGTGCTCTACCAACTGAGCTACGCCCACCATATTGCGTGCCAAAGAAGCCAAACAACTTCTTTGTAGAACTTCACCCGGCCAACGGCATGAATGAAGCTTTGATTGGTGCGGATGAAGAGACTCGAACTCTTACGCCTCGCGGCGCTGGAACCTAAATCCAGTGTGTCTACCAATTCCACCACATCCGCGGATGAAGCTTTTTAAAGCAAAGGCGCCAGACTGTTACATCTGGCGCCTTTCGAAATATGGGGTGGACGATGGGGATCGAACCCACGACAACGGGAGTCACAATCCCGTGCTCTACCAACTGAGCTACGCCCACCATATCGCGTTACTTGTGCCAATGCTGCCTAATGGCGCACCCGGCAGGACTCGAACCTGCGACCATCCGCTTAGAAGGCGGATGCTCTATCCAGCTGAGCTACGGGCGCCTTGTTAGCTGTACCCTTGGAGGACTACAAACTAAGTGCTTTCCAGTCGTTCGAAACCTTGATTTCGTTCGACCTTCTTAACCAGTGCTAGGCTGTGCCCGACAAGTGCGACGAATAGTATAGAGCGACCTGAAGGTCGTCAAATCCTTTTTGAAAAAAATTCATTTAATTAAAGGGCTTAGGGGAATTTGCTGACCAAGCGCCTTTGCCCTCACCGTTTGACATGCGAGAATGCGTTCTCTTTTTTTCCCCTCTCGATGGTTAATCACGCGCAATGACTGCACAACTAATCGACGGCAAATCAATCGCCGCCAGCCTGCGCCAGCAGATCGCCCAACGGGTAGCCGAACGTCGCGAGCAAGGCTTGCGCACTCCCGGCCTCGCGGTGATCCTGGTCGGCAGCGATCCTGCCTCTCAGGTTTATGTCTCGCACAAGCGTAAAGACTGTGAAGAGGTCGGCTTCCTCTCTCAAGCCTACGACCTGCCTTCCGAAACCACTCAAGAAGCGCTGACCGATCTGATCGATCGACTGAACGACGACCCGGCAATCGACGGCGTTCTGCTTCAACTTCCCCTGCCGGAGCACCTGGATGCCTCCAAACTGCTGGAGCGCATCCGCCCGGACAAGGACGTCGACGGTTTCCATCCTTATAACGTCGGCCGTCTGGCCCAGCGCATTCCGCTGCTGCGCCCGTGCACCCCGAAGGGCATCATGACCCTGCTGGAAAGCACCGGTGCCGATCTGTACGGGATGGACGCAGTCGTTGTCGGCGCTTCCAACATCGTCGGTCGCCCGATGGCGATGGAACTGCTGCTGGCCGGTTGCACCGTGACCGTCACCCACCGCTTCACCAAGGATCTGGCCGGCCACGTCGGCCGCGCCGATCTGGTGGTCGTGGCCGCCGGCAAGCCGGGCCTGGTCAAGGGCGAGTGGATCAAGGAAGGCGCGATCGTGATCGACGTCGGCATCAACCGTCAGGACGACGGCAAACTGGTCGGTGACGTCGTTTATGAAACCGCCCTGCCCCGCGCTGGCTGGATCACTCCGGTCCCGGGCGGCGTCGGTCCGATGACCCGCGCCTGCCTGCTGGAAAACACCCTCTACGCGGCAGAAACCCTGCACGCCTGAGTCGCGTTTTCCACACTCCGAGAACCCCGCCTTGTGCGGGGTTTTTCATGCCCTCGAAAAAACCTTTACCGTTCGCCGGAAACCCCTATTTTTACAGGGCTTTTCACGACTTTTTCATGCCCTTCAAACAACCATCGACAGTTCTTCAGCCATACTCCTAAAATGCGTCGTTTTTACGACACAGGCCGTTACAAAATACGGCATTTCCAACCTTCATGAGTTCGCCCGCGTGAATATTCGTCTGTCCATCCTGAGCCTGGTTTTTGCATTTTCAGGCACGCTCCTCACGCCAACGGTCAACGCCGCCGAAACCACCGCTGCCCCTCGAGACGCTTCGCAATTGAAGATCGCCTCCGGCAGCGCCCTGCTGATGGATCTGCAGACCAACAAAGTCATTTATTCCAGCAACCCGGACGTGGTGGTGCCCATCGCTTCCGTGAGCAAGTTGATGACCGGTTTGGTAGTGGTTGAAGCGCACCAGAACATGGACGAATGGATTGACGTCGACATCAGCCGCACACCGGAAATGAAAGGCGTGTTTTCCCGCGTCAAACTGCGAAGCGAACTGCCCCGCCGCGAGATGCTGCTGATTGCCCTGATGTCCTCGGAAAACCGCGCCGCCGCCAGCCTGGCTCACCACTACCCGGGCGGTTACGCTGCATTCATCGCCGCAATGAACGCCAAGGCCAAGGCGCTGGGCATGACCAGCACGCATTTTGTGGAACCTACCGGTCTGTCGGAGCGCAACGTTTCCACCGCTCGCGACCTGAGCAAGCTGCTAGTGGCTGCGCATAAACAGCCGCTGCTCATCGAGCTGACCACCACCAAGGAAAAGACCGTTTCGTTCCGTAAACCCAATTACACCCTGGGTTTCCGTAACACCGACCACCTGGTCAACAAGGCTGACTGGGATATCCGCATCACCAAAACCGGCTTCACCAACCCGGCCGGTCACTGCCTGGTGCTGGTGACCCGCATGGCCAACCGTCCGGTAGCCCTGGTGATTCTCGACGCGTTCGGCAAATACACCCACTTCGCCGATGCCAGCCGCATCCGCAGCTGGGTGGAAACCGGCAAGAGCGCCAACGTCCCCGCCGTGGCTCAGCAATACAAGGCCGACAAAAACCTCAAGAGTCGCCAGAGCGGCGTGATCGAAGCCTCCAAGTAATCCGTCACCCATGAAAAAGCCCCGAATCGTCGGGGCTTTTTCATTTATGCACTCAGTCGTTGGGCAACGGCATCTTGTCGTCATCGGGAATGCCGTCACCGGCACTCGAGTCGCGGGAATGCTCTGGCGTGACCACCGCCGGACGCGCCAGCGGATCGCGCATGGGGCTGTCCGGATCCAGCACCGGATCAACTTCCGGCTCAGGGGTGGTGGGCACACTGTCAGGTTTGTGGTCGTCGAAACTCGAATCGGTACTCATACGCACCTCGCTTCAAGGCTTGAGATCAGCCAAGGGATCGTAAGGCTTGGCCGGACGCTTGGGATCATCGCCCGGTTGCACATCCTTCGGCGCCTTCGCCGGGCCAATGGGATCGACTTGCGGATCGTCCAGGTCAGGCGAGTCCGGATCGAAACCCAGGTCGTCGCCACTGCCATGCTCGGAAGAATGTGGCCCGCTGGGTGAATTGGGGATTGCCATGTTCATCTCCTGATACCAGGCCCGTAAAACACGGGACACTACAGTTCAGAAGCGCATCCCCCGCCAGGGTGCCCGACAAGCGACGAACGGAACCTCAGTGCTGTGCCAGCGCCTTTCTCGCCTGCGCCGCTTCTCGCTCCTGGCCGGCTTGCGCCAGTGCATCGGCGGCCTTGAGCCAGCGCTGTTGATCGACCGCCGCCGGAACCTGCGTCGGCTTCTGGATCAACACCGCCCAGCCACCAGATTTTTCGAGGGCCGCCTCGAACGAGCTGAAGCTCATCAATTCACGGCGATTCATCCCCGCGCGCAGCAGCACCTTTTGCTTCAAGCGGTCATAGCCCGACAGGATCGCGTAACGCGGCTCCGCCCAAAACGCCGATCCCTCGCTGAAACGCACCATCACCGGATACCCGGCCGCCACTTGAGTCAGCAGCGCCGGCAGATTGCTGTCCAGCGGATACACGACCATGCCGTATTCACGTGCGAGGCCCTGTAAATTCTGTTGCAACTTGTCCTCGGCGCCCGGCAAATGCAGCGGTTTTTCCAGCAGACCCGGCGTGATCACGATGCCCTGCTGCGACAGCAGGCTGGCCAGCACTTGCGGCCCGCTTTGATAGGCCTCACCGCGATAGAAGGTGCCGCTGAGCTCGACCCGCTCCGGCAGGCGCTTGACCTCCGGCGCCACACTGCCCGCACACCCCACCAATGCTGTCACGCAACCGGCCACCAGCAGCGCCGCGCGAATCCGGGAAAATAGCTGCACCATCGTCACTCTCTTGATCAGTTACCGGTCATCGTGTTCCGGCTTGGTCGAGGATCATAGGACGGCGCCACGCTGCGGTATAGCCCAAAGCGGCAGATGCATCGGTTGCATAGAGCGAACTGATTGGTCACCACCGACCTTTGGTCAATAGCCTGAAACACGCCAGCGACTAGACTGTCACTCAGACAAGAGCCAAAGAAAGAGCGCCCGACGCAGGGCAAAGAGGAGGCACAGATGAGCCTGACCATGACCATCGTAATGCTGATTGCCGGCTGGCTGGCCGTTGCCGCCGCCATGCTGTGGGGCGTGTTGCGGATTTCCCGCCGCCATCACCACCCGGTACAACCTGCACCGACCAGGAAGATCGAGAAACACGACGCCCGTCACGCCACCGCGCACTGACTTTCTGTAACCGACACAAACAAAAAGGCCGCCTGGACTCTCGCGAGTTCAGGCGGCCTTTGGTTTTCCAGCGATTACACTTCGGCAGTCAGTTTCTTCTGCTTGGCACGGCGCGACATCATGTTCAGCACTTCAATCGAAGCCGAGAACGCCATGGCGGCATACACATAACCTTTCGGTACATGGGCGCCGAAGCCTTCGGCGATCAGCGTCATGCCGATCATGATCAGGAAGCCCAGAGCCAGCATCACCACCGTCGGGTTGTCGTTGATGAACTTGGCCAGCGGATCAGCCGCAAACAGCATCACCAATACCGAGACAACAACTGCAATCACCATGATCGGCAAGTGTTCGGTCATGCCGACAGCGGTAATGATGCTGTCGATCGAGAACACCATGTCCAGCATCAGGATCTGCCCGATGGCGGCGGCGAAGCCCAGGGTCACCTTCGACGTCGCGGTCTTCGGATCTTCCGGTGCCGGGTCCATGCTGTGATGGATTTCCGTGGTGGCTTTCCACAACAGGAACAGGCCGCCGGCGATCAGGATCATGTCCTTCCAGGAGAACGCGTGGCCGAGAATCTCGATGACCGGCGCGGTCAGCTGAACGATGAAAGCGATGGTGCTCAACAGGGCCAGACGCATGATCAGCGCCATGCCGATCCCCAGACGGCGAGCCTTCTGCCGGTACTGCTCAGGCAGCTTGTTGGTCAGGATCGAGATAAAGATCAGGTTATCGATGCCAAGCACGATCTCCATCACCACCAGTGTGGCCAAGGCAATCCAGGCGGTCGGGCTGGCGGCGAGTTCTAACAGATATTCCATGGGTCAGTCCTGACTCTGTGTAAGACGGTTTAGATTTCCTGGGAGGACGATTCGGATTTTTCTTCGTCGTCTTTCGGTTCTTTCTTGCTGATCAGATTGCCGGTGGCATCGCTGAGCGCCTCTTCGGCAGCTTTATGCGTGTCGTCGATGGCTTGCTTGGCCGCTTCAGCCGCCTGCCCCATCAGTTGCTGGGCGCTCTTTTCGGCCTGGTCGCAACCGGCCAGTACCAGTAAAGACGCGATCAACAACGCCGTAGTTTTTAGTTTCATGATGCTTCCCTCGATAGAACAGACAGCGCCGTACAGACCGGCCGTCGATGGCTGGGCATTCTAGGGAGACAAACACTTCAGGAAAATTCGTATTTTTAGCGGCTATACTTCGATTTATACGAACTGTATTTGACGGACCGAACCCCATGCTCAATTACCGACAACTGCATTACTTCTGGGTGGTGGCCAAGACCGGCAGCATCGTGCGCGCCTGCGAGCAACTGAACCTGACGCCGCAGACCATCAGCGGGCAGATTTCCCTGCTCGAACAGACCTATGGCATCGAGTTGTTTCAACGGGTCGGCCGGCAATTAGAGCTCACCGAGGCCGGGCGCCAGGCCCTGCCCTACGCCGAGCAAATGTTCCAGCTCGGCGGCGAACTGGAGCTGATGCTGCGCGCCCAGCCCAATGAACAGCAGATCCTGTTCCGGGTCGGCGTGGCAGACGTGGTGCCCAAATCCATCGTCTATCGCCTGATCGCGCCGACCATGGAGTTGAGCGAACCGCTGCGCATCACCTGCCGTGAAGACAAACTCGAACGCCTGCTGGCGGACCTGGCGATCCAGCGCCTGGACCTGGTGATCTCCGACAGCCCGATGCCCTCGCACCTGGACATCAAGGGCTACAGCCAGAAGCTTGGGGAATGCGGGATCAGTTTTTTCGCCACCGCCGAACTGGCAGCGCAATACGGTCAGGATTTCCCGCGCAGCCTGCACGGTGCGCCACTATTGATCCCCGGCGCGGAAACCGTTGTGCGCAGCCGTTTGCAGCGCTGGTTCGCCGAGCAGCAGATTCAGCCAAGGATTGTCGGGGAATTCGATGACAGCGCCTTGATGCAGGCGTTCGGCCAGTCCGGCAGCGGGATTTTCATTGGCCCGAGCGTGATTGCCGATGAGGTGAAGCGTCAGTACGGCGTCGAGTTGATCGGCCAGACCGATGCGGTGAGCGAGTCGTTCTACGCGATCTCGGTGGAACGCAAGGTCAAGCACCCCGGCATCAAAGCGATTACCGAAGGTGCCCGACGCGAGCTGTTTACAGCCTTTTAAGCCGGCGCGCAGACGTCGCGCGGCTTGAGCACCATCAGCACCATGGCGAGGAAAATCGACAGCAGGATGAACCCGGCGGCGGCGAAGCCCACAAAGCCGAGGCCGGCGCTGTCGATCACTCGACCGCCAATGATCGCGCCCAGACCAATCCCGAGGTTGGCCCCGGCAATGTTCAGCGACGCGGCGAAGGCCGGCGCCTCAGGTGCAGCTTTCATCAAGCGCACGTGGCTGACCAGAAACAGCGCCGCCTGAGTCACGCCCCAGATGCCCATCGCCGCCGCCAGACCCAGCGACGAATTGATGTTCGGCACCAGCGCCACCATCCCGGGAATCATGAATGCGCAGAACATCACCGACGCCATCAGCGGATGACGATCCACCGCACGACCGCCCAGCGAGTTGCCGATCAGACCGACCGCGCCAAAGCCCATCAGGCACCAGCCGACCACGGTGCCATTGAAGCCGGCCAGACGCTCGAGGATGTCCGCCAGATAGGTGTAGGCGGTGAACATGCCGCTGAACACCAGGATCGACAGCAGTACATGGCCCAGCATCAGCGGGCTGCGCAGGATCTTGAACTGCGAGGCGAAACTGACCTGATGCTGGTGCAGGCTGGTTTTCGGCAGATAGACAAACAGCAGCAGCGCCTTGGCGAACGCGATCACCGCCAGAATGGCGAACGCACTGCGCCAGCCGAACGCATCGGAAATCAGCGTGCCGACCGGAATGCCGAACACGGTGGCGCAGACGATGCCGAAGCCGATCTTGGCGATCGCGCGACCGGCGAAGTCCGGGCCGACGATGTCCACCGCCGTTTCACTGGCCAGCGCCCAGAACACCGGCAGCCCCAGCGCCGGGATCAGTCGGGCAATCGCCATGACCCAGATGTTCGGCGCCAATGCCGCGACGGTATTGGCCAGACCGAACATGATCAGGATGGTGATGAACAGTTTGCGGCGCTCGAAGCGGGCGAAATATGCGGTCAAGAAAGGACCGAACATCGCCACGGTGAAAGCGAATAGAGTCACCAGCAACCCGGCCTGCGGGATGGTGACGGCGAGGTCGCGGGCAATCGCCGGCAGCAGGCCGACGATGACGAACTCCGTGGTCAGCACCGTGAACCCGGCGGCAGACAACAGAAGGATGGGCAACAGCATGAGGAACTCCAGCAAAACGAAGACACCAGCGTTGACCCGAGGGCCCGCTGGCAGAACTTGAAAATAAGGATGCGCAATCTTAACAGAGTGTTTCCCGAGTGACTTGCACAAACCTGTCTAAGTTGCAGAGGGATCGGGTGGCAGATCGTCACAGGTCTGAAGGATCCGGACGACGCTGTGATAAAGTCCGCGCCCTGCAAAACGTACACCCTGTTCAACCACCCGTTTAACGGTGTGGCTGGCGCGTCAGTCCTTTCGGTTTGTGTCCGTGGCCTGCCCCCGATCAATCGCCCGGATCACGTAACCTTGCACCCTATAAAAACAGAGATGCCGTTATGACCGCTTCATCCCCTTCTCTATTGCAACGTCTTAAAAGCCTCAGCCTGGTCACCCAGATCCTGATCGGCCTGATTGCCGGCATCGCCCTTGCGCTGTTCGCGCCGGAAGCGGCCAAAGGCACGGCCTTCATCGGCAAGGTGTTCGTCTCGGCCCTGAAAGCCGTGGCGCCGATCCTGGTGTTCGTGCTGGTCATGGCCTCGATCGCCAACCACAAGCACGGCCAGGAAACCCACATCCGGCCGATTCTGTTCCTGTATCTGCTGGGCACCTTCGCCGCCGCCGTGGTCGCGGTGATTGCCAGCATGATGTTCCCGTCGCATCTGGTGCTGTCCACCGACAACATCGCGGTAAGTGCGCCGGGCGGCATCAGTGAAGTGCTGCAAAGCCTGTTGCTGAGCGTGGTCGACAATCCGGTGAGCGCACTGATGAACGCCAACTTCATCGGCATTCTGGCCTGGGCCATCGGCATGGGCGTGGCGATCCGGCACGCCGGTGACACTACACGCGAAGTGCTGGGTGATCTGTCCAACGGCGTGACAGTGATTGTCCGGGTCGTGATCCGTTTTGCGCCGCTGGGTATTTTCGGCCTGGTGGCATCGACCCTGGCCACCTCCGGATTTGGTGCATTGATCGGTTACGCGCACCTGCTGGCGGTGCTGCTCGGCTGCATGCTGTTCGTGGCGCTGGTGATGAACCCGTTGATCGTGTTCTGGAAGCTGCGTCGCAATCCGTACCCGCTGACGCTCCAGTGCCTGCGTGAAAGCGGCATCACTGCGTTTTTCACCCGCAGCTCGGCGGCGAACATTCCGGTCAACCTGGAATTGAGCAAGCGCCTGGGCCTGCATGAAGACACCTACTCGGTGTCGATCCCGCTCGGCGCCACCATCAACATGGCGGGTGCGGCGATCACCATCACCGTGCTGACCCTCGCCGCCGTGCACACCTTGGGTATCGCCGTGGACATCCCGACCGCGATCCTGCTCAGCGTCGTCGCTGCGATCTGCGCCTGCGGTGCCTCGGGCGTGGCCGGTGGTTCGCTGCTGCTGATCCCGCTGGCGTGCAGCCTGTTCGGCATCCCGAGCGAAATCGCCATGCAGGTGGTGGCCGTCGGTTTCATCATCGGCGTGCTGCAGGATTCGGCCGAGACGGCGCTGAACTCCTCCACCGACGTGCTGTTCACCGCCGCCGCGTGCCTGGGCGAAGAGCAGAAAGCCCAGCGTCCGGCGTAAAAACCCGGCGCAACAAAAAGCCCGCCAAGGCGTAAACCTTGGCGGGCTTTTTGTTGAAGAACGTTTTAGAACGCGCCCATGTAATCGCGCTTGCCTACTTCCACACCGTTGTGACGCAGCAATGCGTAGGTGGTGGTGACGTGGAAGAAGAACTGCGGCAGGCCGTAGCTCAGCAGGTAAGCCTGGCCACTGAAGCGCTTCTCTTTCGGGGTGCCCGGGCGAGTCACGATCTCGATGCCTTCCTTGCCATTGATCTGCTCTGGCTTGATCTCGCCGATGAAGGCCAGAACCTTGGCGATCAGCGCTTGCAGTTCGGCGAAGGTGGTTTCGGTGTCGTCATATTTCGGGATTTCGATTTCGGCCAGACGCGAGGACACGCCCTTGGCGAAGTCCACGGCGATCTGCACCTGACGCACCAGCGGGAACATGTCCGGGTACAGACGCGCTTGCAGGAAGGCGTTCGGGTCGATGTTTTTCTCGGTGGCGTGGGCTTCAGCCTTTTTCAGCACATCGCTCAGGGCGTTGAGCATTTGTTGAAAAACCGGGACGGATGCGGCGTACAGGGAAATGGTCATGGCAGTCTCACGTGGTGGCTGGTTGAATCGTGGGGGCGATTATAGCCATGCTCGCAGGGCGGCGCGGCTTGTCTTTTATCCAGCAAGGATTAGGCTAGGCGCCTTCGACTGCAGAGGGAACGCGCGATGACCACCGAATTTGAAACCCGCTCCGACGAACCTCGGCTCAACGCCACGGAAATCCGCATTCTGGGCTCGTTGATCGAGAAACAGGCCACCAGCCCGGAAACCTACCCGTTGACCCTCAACGCGCTGGTGCTGGCCTGCAACCAGAAAACCAGCCGGGAACCGGTGATGAACCTGACCCAGGGCCAGGTCGGCCAGAGCCTGCGCGCTCTCGAAAGCCGCGGTTTCGCCAAACTGGTGATGGGCAGTCGCGCCGACCGCTGGGAGCACAAGGTCGACAAGGCGCTGGAGCTGGTGCCGGCGCAATTGATTCTGACCGGATTGATGTTCCTGCGCGGCCCGCAGACCGTCAACGAACTGCTGACCCGCAGCGGTCGCATGCATGAGTTTGAAGATTCAGAACAAGTGGTGCATCAGCTGGAACGCCTGATCGCCCGGGAGCTGGCGGTATTGATTCCACGTCAGGCCGGCCAGCGCGAAGATCGCTACACCCACGCACTGGGCGATCCGGCGGACATCGAGGCGATTATCGCGGCGCGGCAGAGTCCGAGTGATCGCGGGGCTGCCAGCGGCGTGTCAGTGGAGCGCATCGAAGAGCTGGAAGCGCGGATTGCAGCACTGGAAGAGCGTCTGGCCCGCCTCGAAGAATAAGCGCACCGGGGCGGCGTTATTCGCCGTCCCAGTAATCCACCCCGTCCGCCTGCCGCGCCACCGCGACGAATCCCGAGGCATTGCCTTCGGCATCGACGCTGAAGTTGTCCATCACCGCGTATTTGTTCGAATCCGGGTACTCGCAGATTTCCGGTTGCTGCTGGGTGCTGACCGCCAGATAGCGCAGCTCCGCAGCACTGGTATTGATGATCTGATGCGCGGCTTCCGGGCCGCCCGGCGGACAGGCGATCACGTCACCGGCGCGGATCGGGAAACGTTCGGCGCCGAGGCGCACCTCCCCTTCCCCGGCCACCACGTAAAACATTTCCTCATTGACCCGATGACTGTGAAACGGACTGCCGCGCATGCCCGGCGGCAGCGCATACAGACGATATCCGAGCTTCTGCGCGCCCAATTGCTGGCCGACCCGGGCGAACCGTTGCTGATAACGCCCGGCGGTTTCGCCCTCGGGGGACAGGGCTTCGGGAAGCGGTTCGAGTTCGACGTCATTCAGGTTGAGAATGGGCGGATGCATGCAAACCTCGGCTTTTGTGATGGGCAAGTCTGTGCTTGCTGATCCGGCAGTATAGGCAACGACAAATCCGGGCGAATATGCCGTTGCTCAGGCTCCATCAGCTACGGGCAAACGCCACCGCCGCATCGAACTGCTCGACAGTCGGCCGCACGCCGGTGTACAGCACGAACTGCTCCAGCGCCTGGATCGCTATCACTTCCAGCCCGGTGATCACTTTTTTGCCTTCGGCACGACCGCGCACGATCAGCGGGGTTTCCGAGGGGATCGCCACCACATCGAACACGGTGTCGGCAGACTTGATCACATCCACCTCAAAAGAAAGCTGACCCGCTTCCGGACCGCCATCCATCCCGACCGGAGTTACGTTGATCAACATCTGCGGGCGCTCGTCACCCAGTTCCGCCTGCCAGCGATAGCTCAGGGAATCCGCCAGCGCGCGGCCGGCGCGCTCGTTGCGGGCCACGATCAAACCATTTTTGTAACCGCCATCGCGCAAGGCACTGGCCACAGCCTTGGCCATGCCGCCGCTGCCGCGCAGGGCGAAAGTCGTGTCCTTCGGCACCGCGTGGGTTTCCAGCAACTGAGCAATGGCGATGTAATCGGTGTTGTAGGCCTTGAGATGGCCGTTGGTGTTGACGATGGTGTTGATCGACTGGATCGCCGCCGCCGAAGCATCCAGTTCATCGACCAGCGCAATGCAGGCTTCCTTGAACGGCATCGACACGCCGCAACCGCGAATCCCCAGCGCGCGGATCCCGCCGACCGCACCGGGAAGGTCCTGGCTGCTGAACGCCTTGTAGTAGAAATTCAGACCCAGTTGTTCATACAAATGGTTATGAAAACGCAGACCGAAATTCCCGGGACGCCCAGACAGGGACATGCACAATTGGGTGTCTTTGTTGGGGTTCATCTGCATGGGAGGCTCCTTCGAATGCACTTTCGGATGGACGGGATTAGCCAGGCCATCGGGTTCTGAACGATCATAAGGCGGTCTGTTCCGGGCATCACAGCCGATGCCGGAAATCCGGTAAACAAACCGGTACAGACCTTACACAAAATTTACCTAGCGGCCGTGCTGTTTTTCAAAATGTTGCTGTCTTAGAAGTATCCCCGCGCCATCCCGAGCCTGTTGCAGGTTCGGACGCCGGGTCGAAGAACCGAGGAATTATCATGATTCGTAAACTCCCCATCGTGGCCTTGTTGATTGGTGCATTCGCGATCACGGGTCAGGCAGAAGCCCACGGCGGTGGCTGGCAGGGCCCGGCGGTATTTGGTGCGATCGTCGGCTCGGCCATCATCGGCTCGGCGCTCATCAACCAGGATCGGCCGGTGTACGTCCAACAGCCTGTTTACGCTCAACCGGCACCGGTCTACGTGCAGCAACCGCCGCCACCGGTCTACTACCAGCCGGCCCCGGTTTATGTGCAGCAACCGGTCTACGTCCAACCGGCCCCGGTCTATTACGGCCCGCCGCGCGGTTATTACGGCCGGCCACACTATTACGGTGGCCCGCGCTGGTAACCGAAACACAAAGCCCCGCTTGAGAGCGGGGCTTTTTATTGCTCGCAGATTATTGCCCACGGAAAAGCCAACCGTCCGTCGGCCAAGGTCTGAAAAAATCTCGCCAAGGTCGCTGTGGGGACAGTTTGAACCGTTAAAGTCGGCATGATGGACTCGACCGTCGGGGGCAAAACACAAACGGTCATCTATTTGTCATGACGGAACCGCACTCTGAATCCGTCCGCATACAACAGGTTGATAACAACAAGGACGACTTGAATGCCTACACAGAATCCACACCGCATCGTCGGTTTATGCACCTCGAGCAAGGTCTACAACGCCCTGACCGAGCTCAAGCACCTGGAAGGCCACCGCACGGCGAAGTTTCTCTCGCTACTGGCGGAAAACCTGGTGCGCAAGGGTTTTATCAACGAACACGAGATTGTGCACATGCTCGATCAAGTGGTGGATTGAGCCAGTCCTCACTGGCGTCAATGACCACTATCGAAAGCGTTGATTGTTCCTGAAAAGGCCAATTCCCTAAGGTAGCTCCATAGATTGATGGAGGTACTTCTCATGGCTCAGGTTCAAATCATGTCCGTTATCGGCAGCGCCGTTCCCGCATCGCTCAGAGAGCTGGGCTTGCTCGCCTGCTGGTATCTGGTTCGCGACGGCGAGCCGGTCAGCGGCCCGCTCACATCCTTGCCGGCCGCCCAGGCACTGTCGCAGCAACTGGTCAACGATCCGTTCAAGGCCTAAGGCAGCTGCACTTTCGGTTTGCTCTCGATGAACAGCGCCCAGCTCGACATGAACAGGGCCGCGATCAGCGGCCCGATCACAAAGCCGTTGAGCCCGAAGACGGCCAATCCGCCCAGGGTCGAGATCAGGATCATGTAGTCCGGCATCCGGGTGTCCTTGCCCACCAGGATCGGGCGCAACAGGTTATCCACCAGACCGATCACGAATACCCCGAACAACCCCAGCACCACCCCCTGCCAGATCATCCCGCTGAGCAGAAAGTACGCCGCGACCGGTACCCAGACAATTCCCGCCCCCACCGCCGGCAGCAACGACAGAAACGCCATCAGCACCGCCCAGAGCAATGAGCTGGGAATGTCGAGAAACCAGAAAATCGCCCCGCCCAGCGCACCCTGCGTGATCGCCACCAGCAGATTGCCCTTCACCGTGGCGCGCACCACCCGATTGAATTTCAGCTGCAAACGACGTTTGTGATGCTCCTCGAGCGGTATCGCCGTGCGCACCTTGCGCGCCAGTTCGGCGCCGTCGCGCAGGAAGAAAAACAACAGGTACAACATGATGAAAAAACTCACCACGAATTCGAACGTGCCCTGGCCGAAACTGAACGCCTGGCTTGCCAGCACCTGACTGCCCTGCATGGAAGCCTTGACGATCTTCTCGCGCAAGGCATTGAGTTCACCCATGCCGAAGCGGTCGAGCAAGTGTTGAAAGTACGGCGGCAGGCTGTGCTTGAACTGCGCCAGATAGGCGCCGATATCGAGCTTGCCGCTCTCGATATTGTCGTAAAGCGTCGCCCCTTCCTGCACCAGCAGCACGCTGATGACGATCACCGGCAGGATCGCGATCACCAGGCAGATGCTCAAAGTACACAGCGATGTGAGATTGCGTTGCCAGCCGAATTTCAGTTGCAACTGGCGCTGCATCGGTGCGAACAGGATGCCGAGGATCACCGCCCAGAACACCGCACCGTAGAACGGCAGCAGGATCCAGATAAAAGCGACCGTCACCAGAAACAGCAGCACGGTGAGGGATTTGAATTGCAGACTCTTTTGGTTCATGTCCGGTCCAGGTCAGTCAGGCGCCACCCGCGCCCGTCCCGTTTAGTCAGCCAGCGTCAGCGCGAGTGCCCTGTTTCTTCATGGAGCATAGATCCAGATCAATAAACCCTCGGCGCAACTGCTCTACCCTGCCGCGCTTTTGCGACCGACGCCGCCATGACGACCTCCTTCACCCCCGAACTGCTCGCCCCCGCCGGCACCCTGAAAAACATGCGCTACGCCTTCGCCTACGGGGCCGATGCTGTGTATGCCGGCCAGCCGCGCTACAGCCTGCGGGTGCGCAACAACGAGTTCGATCACGCCAACCTCGCGCTCGGCATTCGTGAAGCCCAGGCCCACGGCAAGCGCTTCTACGTGGTGGTCAACATCGCGCCGCACAACGCCAAATTGAAGACCTTCCTCAAGGATCTTGCACCGGTGATCGAGATGGCGCCGGACGCGCTGATCATGTCCGACCCCGGCCTGATCATGCTCGTACGCCGGCACTTTCCGCAGATGCCGATCCACCTGTCGGTGCAGGCCAACACGGTGAACTGGGCGAGTGTCGAGTTCTGGCAGCAACAAGGGCTGAGCCGGATCATCCTGTCCCGAGAACTGTCGCTGGAAGAGATTGGCGAAATCCGCGAGCAAGTGCCGGGCATGGAGCTGGAAGTGTTCGTCCACGGCGCGCTGTGCATGGCCTATTCCGGCCGTTGCTTGCTTTCGGGCTACATGAACAAGCGCGACGCCAATCAAGGCACCTGCACCAACGCCTGCCGCTGGAAATACTCGGCGCAGGAAGCCAGCGAAAACCATCTCGGCGAAATCGTGCAGACCTTCGAACCGCAACCGACCCTCGGCCTCGGCGCCCCCACCGATCAGGTGTTCCTGTTGCAGGAAGCCAACCGTCCCGGCGAGCTGATGCCGGCCTTCGAAGACGAACACGGCACCTACATCATGAACGCCAAGGACCTGCGCGCGGTGCAGCACGTCGAACGCCTGACCCGCATGGGCGTGCACTCACTGAAGATCGAAGGCCGGACAAAATCGCACTTCTATTGCGCACGCACCACCCAGGTCTATCGCCGGGCCATCGACGATGCGGTGGCCGGCCGCGAATTCAACCGCAGCCTGATGACCGATCTGGAATCCCTCGCCCAGCGCGGCTACACCGAAGGTTTCCTGCGCCGGCACGTGCATGACGAATACCAGAACTACCAGAACGGCAGCTCGGTGTCGGAGCGTCAGCAGTTCGTGGGCGAGTTGACCGGCGAACGCCGGGATCGACTGGCCGAGGTCAAGGTGAAAAACCGCTTCGCACTGGGCGATCATCTGGAACTGATGACGCCCAAGGGCAACTTCCATTTTGATCTGCATGAACTGCAGAACCTGAAAGGTGAAGCCATCGACGTGGCGCCGGGGGACGGGCATACGGTGTATCTGCCGATTCCGGATGCGGTGGATTTGCGCTTCGGGTTATTGATGCGGGATATCGGCGCCGCCTAATTATCCAATCCGCCCTACTCAGAGTAGAAACCTCCAATCGGGCAAGGCGACATGGATGGCGGCCATCAAGACTTGTCGAGTAACGCCGATAAACAGAGAGATCAAAAAACACTTCCCTTGCCAGGAATCGATCACAAAATGACGGCGGGGCAACCAAGTGCTTGGCCTACAAGGAGCGTTATCCAATGCTAGACCTCATATACATCGTCGAAGACCAGCCTGCATCCGCCCCCTCTGAAATAGATGACTCACGCTACACCCCAAACTTCACACTCTCAGGTCAAGACCCTGCGCTCCTGAGTGCAAAACCCAACTATTCAGGGCCAACTGCGGCTGCGCTAGCGGCCCTGTCCGCGTCGTCATTCCTGACTCCTATGCTGCCAATTTCTCTGATAGCTGGCGCCGCTGCAGCGGGTGCAGCAAGCATTGGCGGATCGCTTTTCACAAAAGATCGCAGTGCCACACCCGAGCAACCGCTCCCAGTCATAACAGAGGAATCACGTTCGCTCGCAGCGTACATACGACACCATTCGTTGTCCCGCAGCCAAGCAAAAGACGCTGGATATCGCTTCCAGCCTGGGCACCCCGTTGTTGGCAAGGCGTACCGTAAACACCCACTGAATGACTACCCAAATCCGGAAAATGGGAAACTGTACATCCCAAGCGACAGCTACGATGCAATCCTTCTGGAAGAGCGCGAGTCAGAACTGATCAAGCTGCTAGTCCATCTCGGGGCTACGAAAATCAGCATTACCAAAAAAGCCTCGGACAAAACCCGCAATACCATTACCGGAGGAGTGTCGGTGCAAGCCGGCTCCCTGGGAGGTGGAGATGCCAGTTACATGGGTAAAACTGAGCGCGACACTGACACACTCGACACTCGTGAATTCTCGCTAACTGGCAGATCCTGGAAAGCAGACAGCAAAGCCGATCGAGACAACTTCTTTTGGCTTTCCTACGAGCCATCCTGGAAGGCTGTCGTATTCGCCCGCGAAGTCGGCGGGTGCCTGACAGCCTCACTGGAAATAAAAGAGACCACGTCATTCTCCACGGACAAAAACCTGGAACTGTCAGTTAAGGCAAAACTAGTTGAAGTCGGCGCACAGGCAGGCAATTCGAATCTGGAAGCTGAAGAAAAAACATATTTCGTAAAAGCAGAATTCGCGCCGGTAAACCATAGCGCCGATGGTTGATGCAAGACCGTCAAGTCGCCCCGTATCCCTCATGAGGGGTCAGGGTGAAGGTGATTGCTTTATCCAGCGAACTCCTCGCGCAACATCGCCACAAATGCCTCACGCGCCGGGTGCACCCCGGCGTTTTCATGCCAGTAGAACAAGTTGTCGATGGCCGCCAGTTCCGGGAATTCGTAACCCGCACACCCCGCGCCTTTGGCGTATTGCTCGAACACGCCTTTAGGCACCAGGGCCACGCCGGCGCCGGCACTCACGCAACCGACAATCGCCCCGTAACTGGCCAGACTGACAATCGGCAACGCCAGGCCCTTACGCAACAGCCAGTGCTCCAACGCGGCGCGATACGGACAGCCTTGCGGCCACATGAACACGGTTTTGTCCTGCAAATCGTCGAGGTCGCGCACCGGCCCGAACGAGGTCGATGCGATCAGCAGCAATTCTTCGCGATACATCGGCGTGCGCTTGAGCTGCGAGCGCTCGACGTCCACCGCAACGATCGCGCCGTCGAGTCGATGGCTGACGGTATCGTCGAGCAGTTGCCCCCAGGTGCCGGTGGTCAGTTCCAGCGCCACGTTCGGGTAGCGCTTGTGAAATTTTGCCAGCAGGCGCGGCAAACGCCCGGTCGCCGAAGATTCGATGGCGCCGATGCGTAGCGGCCCGGAAGGTTCGGCGGCAGGATCGACTGCGCGCTTGGCTTCAGCCGTCAGTGCCAGAATCTTCTCTGCATAAGCGAGAAAGGTCTGCCCCGCCGGACTGATCCGCAGCCCGCGCCCTTCGCGCAGAAACAACGCCACACCCAGTTCCGCTTCCAGGGATTTGATCCGTGCCGTGATATTCGACGGGACGCAAAACAGCTTTTCAGCCGCTTTGGCGATGCTGCCGACCTCGGCCACGGTCTTGAACATGCGGATCTGCGCCAGCTCCATAATTCGTCACTCACAGTGAATGGTTGGCGCAGTATAAGTCAGTTGTGACGAATGATTGACCGCCCGGATACTTGGCGCATCAACCCTCTTGGTGCCTCGCTCATGCCTTCCACTTCGCCTTTGAAAATTCTGTTGGCCATGGCTTTCGTGGTCGGTTGCTGGGCCTATTCGCCGACCGGCATCCACATCGGCCTGCAAGCCTACGACCCCGGTCATCTGGCCTTGCTGCGGTTTCTGCTGGCGTCGCTTTTCATGGCGGTGATTGCAGGTTTCAAGGGCATTCATCTGCCGCGCCTGCAGGATTTGCCGCTGTTGTTTGCCCTGGGCTTCTTTGCCGTCAGCCTGCATCACGTGGTGCTGAACATTGGTCAGCAAAGCGTCAGCGCTGGCGCGTCGAGTGTGCTGGCGCAATCGACGCCACTGTTCAGCACGCTGCTGGCGCGGTTCCTGTTCAAGGATCGGGTCAGCGTCTGGCGCTGGGGTTGTGTGTTGCTGGGATTCGTCGGCGTGGTGATCGTGGTCAGCGGCGATCGCGGCCTCGGCAGCCTCGACGCGCACGGTTTATTGATCCTGCTGGCCGCCGTGTCATGGAGCGTTTACTTCGCTCTGCAAAAACACCACGCCGGACGCTACGACGGGCTGACGCTGGTTTGTTACACGGTGTGGTCCGGCACACTGTTGCTGTTGATCTACTTGCCGGGGCTGGCCGACAGCGTGGCCAGTGCGCCACTGCGGGTGCAATGGGCGGTGCTGGGTCTGGGCGTGTTTCCCAGCGCCCTCGCCTATCTGGCGTGGGCATTCGTGCTCAAGCATGTGGATCTGAGTCGGGCGACGATGACGCTGTACCTGATTCCGCCGACCGCGATGGGGATTGCCTCGGTGGGTTTAGGTGAGCGCCCGACGCTATTGGTGCTGGTGGGCTCGGCGGTGGTGCTGATCAGTGTCCTGGCGTTGAATCTGGAGCGGCCGACGGTGGTGCGGGCCATAGAGACTTGAGTCGCGGCGGCGTTAGGCGCCGCCCGCCGAAAACCGGTCACGACTATTGGTCAGGTGCAGCCACATCGCCGCACGCGCCGCGTCCGGGTCCTGACGCTTGATCGCATTGAGGATCGCTTCATGCTCAAGATTCGCCAGTTGCCCGAGCTTGCTCAAATCCACCGCCCCGCGCTCGGCCGCGTTGACCCGGGTGCGCGGGATCATTGCGCTGCCCAGGTGCTGCATGATTTCGGTGAAGCAGACATTGCCGGTGGCTTCGGCAATCAGCAGGTGGAAGCGCCGGTCGGCCTCCACGCAACTGTCGTTGTTGGCCAATAGACGCTGATAGTCGTCCAGCGCCTGACGCATCTGCCCCAGTTGTTGCTCGGTTCGGCGCTGCGCGGCCAGCGCCGCCGCTTGCGTCTCCAGCCCCATGCGCAATTCGAGAATGCTGCGCACGCCCAGCGCGGTGTCGACATTCAGCCGTAGCCCCTGCTCCTGAGCGCGCTCGATCACGAAGGTGCCGATCCCGTGCCGCGTCTCCACCAGCCCCGACGCCTGCAATTTTGAAATCGCCTCACGCACCACGGTGCGACTGACGCCGTGTTCCTGAACGATCGAGTTTTCCGACGGCAACTTGTCACCGGGCAACATCTGGCCGAGCAGGATGCTCTGGGTGAGTTTTTCCACCAGATCATGGGCCAGGTTGTGCGCGCGTTTACGAGCGGGAGCGTCGAGGTCTTCTTGCATGGTCGGTTCCGGTGATCGAGGCAAACCGATCGTAGCACTGGCGGCGATGACTTGTATGAGCTCCTATGAATTTCGGGGCCAAACTTGTATGACAACACTCGATTTTAGCTAGAAAATTTTCCACTGCGCCGAACAATCGCCTCACGATCACTGGCATAGAATGCTCTGCCATATTTAATACAACCCTTACCAAAGCCAACAAACAAGGCACTTTAAATCTTAAAAAGCATAAAAACCGCCTCCCGTAGACAAATTTGATTGAGCACACCCGCTTGTAGGACAAAAAAATCTAGTTGTATGATGTCTATCAACAACGCAGCACCCAGCCACACCCCGCATAAAAATAACGAGTGGGAGAAAACCAAGTGAAATCATCCATTGCCGGGATGAACGAGGGCGCCGATTCCGTGCTGTCCTCCGCCATTGCCAAAGTCAAACGCCACGTCCTGCCGCTGTTCGTCATCATGTTCATCGTCAATTACATTGACCGGGTGAACATCGGCTTCGTCCGCACCCACATGGAACACGACCTCGGCATCGGTGCCGCGGCCTACGGTTTCGGTGCCGGACTGTTCTTCATCGGTTACGCGCTGTTCGAGGTCCCCTCCAACATGCTGCTGCAAAAGGTCGGCGCGCGAATCTGGCTGACCCGCATCATGCTCACCTGGGGCCTGGTGGCCGCCGGCATGGCGTTCATCCAGAACGAAACCCACTTCTACATCCTGCGATTTCTGTTGGGCGTGGCCGAGGCCGGATTCTTTCCCGGGGTGATCTACTACTTCACCCGCTGGTTGCCGGGGGCCGAGCGCGGCAAGGCGATTGCGATCTTCCTCAGCGGTTCGGCCGTGGCCTCGCTGATTTCCGGCCCGTTGTCCGGTCTGCTGTTGCAGATCGAAGGTCTGGGCATGCACGGCTGGCAGTGGATGTATTTCATTGAAGGGATGTTCTCGGTTGGCCTGTGCGTATTCGTCTGGTTCTGGCTCGACGCCAAACCCCACGATGCGAAATGGCTGACCCGCGCCGAGCAGGATGCGCTGGTCAAAGCGATCGACGATGAACAGAAAGCCCGCGAAGCCGCGACCCCGATCCGGCCGTCGCTGGGCAAACTGCTCAAGGATCGCCAGATCATCCTGTTCTGCCTGATCTACTTCTTCATTCAATTGACCATCTACGCCGCGACGTTCTGGCTGCCGAGCATCATCAAGAAGATGGGCGAGATGAGCGACTTCCAGGTCGGCCTGTTCAACTCGATTCCGTGGCTGCTGTCGATCATCGGCATGTATGCGTTCGCCTCATTCTCGGCGAAGTGGAAACACCAGCAAGCGTGGGTCGCCACTGCATTGCTGATCGCCGCCGCGGGGATGTTCATGTCCACCACCGGTGGGCCGATTTTTGCCTTCGTCGCGATCTGCTTTGCCGCACTGGGTTTCAAATCCGCCTCGTCACTGTTCTGGCCGATCCCGCAGGCCTATCTCGATGCGCGGATCGCCGCTGCCGTGATCGCGCTGATCAACTCGGTGGGCAACCTCGGCGGCTTCGTCGCCCCCACCACTTTCGGTTTGCTGGAACAACACACCGGCTCGATCCAGGGCGGCCTCTATGGTCTGGCCGCGACCTCGATCATCGCCGCGATCATCGTGTTCGCCGCTCGTATGACACCCAAATCCGCACCTGAAGTCGCCGTGGCCGATGCCGCGCCAAAACACGCTTGAAAGGACAATCCCAAATGACCGCACACGACATCGCCAAAGCCCCGATCATCACCGAGATGCAAGTCATCCCGGTAGCCGGCCACGACGGCATGCTGCTCAACCTGAGCGGCGCCCACGGGCCGTTTTTCACCCGCAACATCGTCATCCTCAAGGACAACGCCGGCCACACCGGGGTCGGTGAAGTGCCCGGCGGCGAACGTATCCGCCAGACTCTTGAAGACGCGCGCAGTCTGGTGGTCGGCAGCCCGATCGGCACGTATCAGAAGATCCTCAACCAAGTGCGCCAGACCTTTGCCGACCGCGATGCCGGTGGCCGTGGCCTGCAAACCTTCGACCTGCGCATCACCATTCACGCGGTCACCGGGCTGGAAGCCGCCCTGCTCGACCTGCTCGGCCAGCATCTCGACGTGCCGGTGGCGGCATTGCTCGGCGAAGGCCAGCAGCGTGATGAAGTGAAGATGCTCGGTTACCTGTTCTACGTGGGCGATCGTCGGGAAACCGACCTCGCCTACCGCAGCGAACCGGATGCCGACAATGACTGGTTCCGCGTGCGTCACGAGAAAGCCATGACCGCCGACGCCGTGGTGCGCCTGGCCGAGGCTGCCCACGCGCGTTATGGCTTCAAGGACTTCAAGCTCAAGGGCGGCGTACTCAGCGGTGATGCCGAAATCGAAGCGGTGACCGCACTGGCCGAGCGCTTCCCCGACGCCCGCATTACCCTCGATCCGAACGGCGCGTGGTCATTGAAAGAAGCGATCCGTCTGTGCCGCGACCAGCATCATGTGCTGGCCTACGCCGAAGACCCGTGCGGTGCAGAAAACGGTTACTCGGGCCGTGAAGTGATGGCTGAATTCCGTCGGGCCACCGGGCTGAAAACCGCCACCAACATGATCGCCACCGACTGGCGTGAAATGGGCCATGCGATCCAGTTGCAGTCGGTCGACATTCCGCTGGCCGACCCGCATTTCTGGACCATGCAGGGTTCGGTGCGCGTGGCGCAGATGTGCCACGAATGGGGCCTGACCTGGGGCTCGCACTCCAACAACCACTTCGACATTTCCCTGGCGATGTTCACCCACGTCGCGGCCGCCGCGCCGGGCGACATCACCGCCATCGACACCCACTGGATCTGGCAGGACGGCCAGCGCCTGACCAAGGCGCCGCTGCAAATCGTCGACGGCTGCGTGCAAGTGCCGAAGAAACCGGGGCTGGGCGTGGAACTGGACATGGATCAAATGGCCAAGGCCCACGAACTCTATAAAGGCATGGGCCTGGGTGCGCGGGATGACAGCGTGGCGATGCAGTTTCTGATTCCGGGGTGGACGTTCGATAACAAGAAGCCGTGCCTGGTGCGCTAGGCCTGCGCAGCCTCCAGCAACCAGTGCCTGAACGCCGCCATCGCCGACGTCTCAGGCCGTGACTGCAAGCGCGTCAGCCAGTAGCTGCCGGTGGTGATTTCGATGGCAAAGGGTTGGCGGATCAGATCCGCCGCCAGTTGCCGGGCAAACATCAACGGCGGCGCCAGTGCCACCCCGCCGCCCTGCAACGCCGCCTCCATCATCGCCAGCGACGAGTCGAACACGATGCTCTGGGGCGGCGCGGCATGGGTCGCCAGACCGGCTGCGTGAAACCACTCCGGCCACTCATCGGTGCGATAGGAACGCAGCAAACGCTGCTGCAAAAGATCCCCCGGCGCGTGCAACTGTCGGGCGATTTCCGGCACGCACAGCACCGACAACGGCGCCTCCAGCAAACGGGTCGCCTCGATGCCGTGCCACGCCCCGGCGCCAAACCGGATCGCGTAATCCAGCCCTTCGGCGGCCACGTCCACCCGGTTGTTGTTGGTCGACAGCCGCAAATCTATGAGCGGATGTTTCGCCTGAAAGTCCGCCAGCCTCGGCAACAACCAACCCACCGCGAAGGTGCCTACCGCACCGACCGTGAGCATTTCCCGATATTGCCCGCCCGCCAGACGCTCGAGCATCTGCGCGATATGATCGAACGACGTGGTCAGCACCGGCAGCAGGGTTTCGCCCTCGCCGGTCAGCATCAGCCCACGGGGCAGGCGTTTGAACAGGATCACGCCGAGTTGCGCTTCCAGGCTTTTGACCTGATGGCTGACGGCCGCCTGGGTTACGCACAACTCCACGGCCGCACGAGTGAAGCTCAGGTGGCGCGCAGAGGCTTCAAAGGCGCGTAATGCATTCAAGGGCAATTGAGGTCGAATCATGCCAAATCCCAAATTTTTCTAATGGCTCATCCGAGTTTTCATCGTTTGTCGAAAGACGCCGGACTGCCTAGATTTGCCGGCGCCGATCAGCCGGCCCGACGGAAAACGCTCGCAGTGTAGCGGGATAAACCATCAACACTCATGGAGAGTGGTTCACGCATGTCTTCGATCAACCTGAACAAACTCAAGTCCTACAGCGCTTTCGGACTTTTCTTCAGCGCCGCCACCTGCCTGGCCGCCCCGCAAACCGAGGATCAGCTGCAGGCGCTGGTCAAGGCCACCGTGACCCCGGTCATGCAACAACAGGACATTGCGGGGCTGGCCGTGGCCGTGACCGTCGACGGCAAGGCACATTACTTTAACTACGGTGTCGCTGACAAAAGCACCGGGCAAGCGGTGAATGAAAACACCCTGTTCGAAATCGGCTCGGTGAGCAAAACCTTCACCGCAACCCTCGCCGCCTACGCCCAGGCCAGCGGCAAACTGGAGTTCTCCGACAAGGCCAGCCAGCACTGGCCCGAACTGAAAGGCAGCGCCTTCGACCACATCAGCCTGCTGCAACTGGGCACCTACAGCGCCGGCGGCCTGCCGCTGCAATTCCCGAACGCCGCGGATTCCGCCGACAAAGTGCTCGGCTATTACCAACAGTGGAAACCGACCTTTCCGGCCGGCAGCCATCGCCTGTATTCCAACCCAAGCATCGGTCTGTTCGGTTACCTGGCCGCAAAAAGCCTCGGTCAGCCATTCAATCAGGTCATGACCGAAACCCTGCTGCCGAAACTCGGGCTCAAGCACACCTTCCTGTCGGTGCCGGCCTCTGAAGAGAAGCTCTACGCCCAGGGCTACGACAAGAACAACAAACCGGTTCGCGTCAGCCCGGGCGCCCTCGACTCGGAAGCCTACGGCGTGAAAACCAGCGCCGCCGACCTGCTGCAATACGTCGAGGCCAACCTCGACACCGCCAAACTCGAAACCCCGCTGCAGAAAGCCATCGCCCTCACCCACACCGGCTACTACACCGTCGGCGACATGACCCAGGGCCTGGGCTGGGAACGCTACACCTACCCGATCAGCCTCGACCGCCTGCTGGACGGCAACTCGACGCCGATGGCCATGGAATCGCACAAGGTCAAATGGCTGAATCCGCCACAGCCTGAACCGGCGAACGTACTGCTGAACAAGACTGGCTCCACCGCTGGCTACGGCGCGTATGTCGCGTTCGTGCCGTCGAAGAAAGTCGGTATCGTGATTCTGGCGAACCGCAATTACCCGAATGGAGAGCGGGTGAAGATTGCGCACAAGATTCTGGGTGAATTGACCCGGTAATCACGCCATAAAAAACGGGCGACCTGAGAAGGTCGCCCGTTTTTGTTTGGGGGTTTGAAAAACTACGCCTGTAGCTTCCAGCCCAGTACATCCATCAGATCGCAACTGTCGCGCAGCGGGATCGCAAGCACCCGGGCGAAGTCCTGCAGCAGCAAAGCGTCGTGGCCGGTGCCGTCGCTCAATGAAAGTGTTTCCAGCAGTTGAGTCACGCAGCGCAAGCGGTAGGCGGCGGTGCCGTGGAGTACGTCTAACGGGGCTTCTCGGTCGATCAGGAGACAGGGAATCGGGCAGTCGATGCCGGTGATGGGGATGTAGCGGGGTTTGGGGTTGGAGATGTGTTCGGGGGAATCTGAATTCGTGGGAGTTTCCGGCCTGTTTGGATCTGTTTTTTTCATGTGTGAATACCTCTGACATTAAGAGAGAAACTGCCGAACTCCCTTCCACGAGAGGGTGGCAGCTTTGCGCAGGTGTGGAAGTCCGGGGTCAGAGAAACCCGGTGCACTTGAAAGTGCTCCTGCGCATAGCTGCCATAAACAACGATGGTGGCATAAAAAATACCAACATGTGGTCACAGGCGCACATACGCTTCCCTGTCATCCCCGGACTTCCACATCCGACCGCTGATTTTGCAGCGGCCCAATGAGATTATCGGCGTACGACTCAAGCCACCAGTTCACCAACGCCGCTGCGGTTTGAAGGAAACTTCCGACGGATTTGAAGGGTGTTGCCGCGTAAATTTCCGGGCACATTCAGCAATGATTTTCAAAGGTGACCGGCTGAAAGAGATGCATCTAAACTGCACCGCATTGCCGGGTTATCGCGGATGAAATGACGTTCGCCAAGCACCTGACCGACTGAAACACAGAGGGGAATGAATGAAGATCGACAGCCTCAAACTCACGAATGTAGGTCGGTTCAATGACATCACCGTTCATTTGGCTCCTGTCGACGGATCCCATTCCAACGTTACCGTGTTCGTGGGAATCAACGGCGCCGGTAAAACCACCCTGCTGAAAGCGCTCATCACCTGCCTGAGCTGGTTGATAGCAAGAATTCGCACCCATAAAGGCAATGGCAGCCATATTGCAGAAGACGATATTCGCAACGGGACCCCGGCTGCCATCGTTTCGATCGCGGTAGCAGAACCTGCACATCCGCGAGTCAATCCCGAGTCTGATCCCGATGAAGAAGACGATGTATTTGTATGGGGTATGTTACACAGCAAGCAGGAAGGGAAAACGGCTCTGAGCAGCTCCCTGGAAGACGTAAATCTGCTCGCCGATCACTACCGCGCCCTGCTGACAGCCGATGACAACGCCTCACTCCCCCTGATCGCCTACTATCCGGTGGAGCGATCGGTTCTCGAAATCCCGCTGAAAATCAAAAGCGGACAAACCTTCGATCAACTGGCGGGCTACGACGACTCACAGAAACACAGCACCGACTTTCGTGGCTTCTTTGAATGGTTTCGAGAGCGCGAAGACAGCGAAAACGAGTCCGGTATTTCCGATTCCGCATTGAACGAAATAGCTCAAAAGTTTGGTCCTGAAAGCGAAGCCTGGAAGACGTTATCCGAGCTCAAAGCTTCGTCCCGTGACTCCCAACTGACGGCCGTCCGCTGCGCCATCACGGCCTTCATGCCGGGCTTCACCAACCTGCGAATACAGCGACAACCTCGCCTGCACATGGCGATCGACAAGGACCGCGTCACTTTCAGTGTCGCCCAATTGTCGCAAGGCGAAAAATCGATGCTGGCGCTGATCGGTGACATCGCCCGCCGACTGGCCATGATGAACCCGTCACTGGACAATCCGCTCCACGGCGAAGGCATCGTCCTCATCGATGAGGTGGACCTTCATCTGCATCCGGAATGGCAGCTCAACTTTATCCAGCAATTGAGCAAAACATTTCCGAACTGCCAATTCGTGCTGACGACCCAGTCTCCCTTGATCGTTAGCGAAGCAAAAGATGCTCTGGTTTACGTGCTGAATGACGACGAGCTCTACGAGCGCAATAGCCTTTGAAAACTCGATGCCAGTCAGATGCGGATCAAAACCATAGGAACCTGCATCGCAGAACAGTGTTGGATTGTCCTCCATGACCGCCTGCGGTCATCTTCAGATCAAAACACCGAGGGCAAAAAAAATGGCGAACGCTTGATAACGTTCGCCATTTTTATTCAAAGCCTGCCTCAATCATCCGGCATTTCCGGCGGCTTGGCCGGTTTGGTCGGCTTCGCCGGTTTTGTCCCTTTCGCGCCCTTGGCCGGGGCCGGTTCTGCAGCGGCCGGGGCGGTGACCACGGTGGAAGTAGTTTCTTTCTCGGCAGCTGGCAGCGCATCAATGGTGTCGAAAATCTTCTTCAGGTCGACCGCCGCCGCTTCATCCCCCGAAGCCGTCAGTTTGGTCTCTCCATCCTTGCCCACCAGAAAGACCTTCGGATACGCCCCGGCGCCCAGCTTCAGCGAGCGCAGCAGCGCCATGGTTTGCTGCTGCTCCAGGTTTTTGCCATCGACCTGACCGCTCATGCTCAGGATGGTGTAAACCTTGATCTTGCGGTCGGCGATGCCTTGTTTGTTGGCCGGGTCGTCCAGCGCTTTTTTCAGGCTGACCCAATAAGAATCGACCGTACTGGAAGCGATCACGATCACCGGGCGGTTGATGCCCTTGTCGACGTCCAGAGGGGAATCGCCGTCGGCGGCGAACAGGGGGCCGGCAATCGCCAGCAAGAGTGTCAGGGTCAGTGACCTGATGAGCATGCGCATCTCCTTTTGATATCCACGCTCTAATGATTGCGCATCGCGGCGATTGTTCCGGGGGCTGCCCGGCAAAAGTGTTTCGCCTTGCCCAAAGCTTAGGTCAGCACCGATTTTGCGCAACCGGTCGGGCGCGATCATGTCGCGCATTTGATTACCTTTTATGACCGCATTAGGGTGGCTGTTCAACCTGTGAAATGGAGTTCAACGCGCATGCACATCGACTACCTCTGCCATCACCCGCAACTGATCGAGGAACTGGCTGAACTCAACTTCAAGGAATGGGGCCAATACAAACCCGAAGACACCCTCGCCAGCCGCACCGAACGTATGCGCGCCGCCTGCGGCAAAGGTGCGATTCCCAGCGTGGTGGTGGCGATCGAAGACGGAAAACTGCTCGGCGGTGCGCTGCTGATCGACCGCGACATGGACACCCGTCCGCAACTGACGCCGTGGCTGGCCGGGGTCTACGTGAAGGCCGAACAGCGTGGTCGCGGCATCGCCTCGCAACTGGTCAACCGCATCGTCGAGGAAGCTGCCGCACTGGGCGTGCCGCAGTTGTACCTGTACACCGATGCCGCGCAGTCGCTGTATGCGCGGCTGGGTTGGGAGGTGCTGGAAGAAACGGAGTACGACGGATTGCCGGTGACGGTGATGAAGCGCGCGCTCGATCAGAACGCCAGCTTGTAACCGATCAACACCAGCATCGTCGCGAGGCACGGGCGCAGCAGTTCATCGGAGACGCGGCCGGTCAGGTGGCTGCCGAGCCAGATGCCCGGCAGCGAGCCGACCAGCAGAAAGCCCAGCACGCCCCAGTCCATGTTGCCCATGCTCGCGTGGCCGAGGCCGGCGACCAGGGTCAGCGGTACGGCGTGGGCGATTTCGGTGCCGACCAGACGACGGGTCGGCAGCAGCGGATAGAGGATGAACAGCGCGACGGTGCCGAGAGCGCCGGCGCCGATGGACGTCAGGGCGACCATGGTGCCGAGGATCAGACCGGTGATCACGGTCATGACATTCAGGCGCGCGCCGCTCGGGTTGTAGTTGCCGCCGGCACGTTTGTGGGCGAATTCCAGCAGGCGCTTCTTGAACAGAATCGCCAGCGCCGTGGCGAACAGCACGAAGCCCAGGGCCTGCTTGATGATGGCGTTCATCGCGTCCGGTGCGGTGTGCAGGGTGCTGAGGAACCACAAGGTCATCGCCACCGCCGGGACACTGCCCAGGGTCAGCCAGCCGGTGATGGCCCAGTCGATGTTCTTGTTCTTCCTGTGGACCAGCACGCCGCTGGATTTGGTGATGGCTGCGTACAGCAGATCCGTGCCCACCGCCGTGGCCGGATTGATACCGAACCACAGCAGGATCGGCGTCATCAACGAACCGCCGCCGACACCGGTCATACCGACGATGAACCCCACGACCAGCCCGGCAATCACCAGGCCGAAATTTGCCAATTCCATTAAGACGTCCAGACAAACCACAGGAAAAATCCGGCCCGCAGGATAACCAGTTTTCTTATAACGCCCTATATCGATAGGATCTATCGTTATGCCATTTCTTCAGCATCAGTGCTGTCGTCGGCCCGGTTTGAAACTGTGAGTGCTGTTCAGCCAGACCGTGGCCAGTGCGATCAGCGACAGGATCAGCAACGCCCACGGAAACGACATCGCCCCTGCCCGGTCCAGCAGCAAACCACCGAACAATCCGCCGCCGGCAATCGCCACGTTCCACGAAGTGGTGAGCATCGCTTGCACCACATCCACATGTTCTCCGGCGGAGTCCGCTGCGGCAGTCAGCAGCAACGTCGCCGAGCCACCGAACGACAGGCCCCACACCGCCATGCACGCATAAATCAGCCAAGGCGACGGCGCGACCAGTGCCAGCACCAGTGCGGTCACGGCAAACACCGCGAGGCTGATCAGCGCCAGCCCGCGCAGCCAGCGATCCACCAGCAGGCCGATAATCCAGATCCCCAGCAGCGAGCACAGACCGAAGACCAGCAGTACCAGATCGACCCGCTCGCCGAGACCGGCTTGCGTCAGGAACGGCGCGATATAGGTGTAAAGAATGTTGTGCCCAAGCATCCAGGTCAGCACCACAAACAGCACCGGACGCACGCCGGGCAAGCGCAGCGACTGCATCAACGGCAAACGCTCGGCGCGGGCCTGACCCGGACGATCCGGAACGGCGATGACAATCCACGCTGCCAGTACCAGCGCCAGTGCCGACATGATCCCGAACGAGGCGCGCCAGCCGATCACATTGCCCAGCCAGGTGCCCGCCGGCGTCCCCAGCGACAAGGCCACTGGCGTGCCAAGCATGGCAATCGCCAGCGCCCGACCCTGCTGATGCACCGGCACGATCCCCCGCGCGTAACCGGCCATGATCCCCCACGAAAGCCCCGCCGCCATCCCGGCCAGAAACCGCGAGGCCAGGGTCAAACCGTAATGGCTGGAAAACGTGGTGATGGTGTTGAACAGCAGAAACCCGCCGACCGTCATCAGCAGCACCCGTTTGCGCCCCCAGCCACGGGTGGCGACCGTCAGCGGAATCGCCGCGACAATCGAGCCCAGCGCATACAGCGTCACCAGTTGCCCGGCCAGCACTTCACTGACGTTCAGGCCGGCACCGATCTGCGGCAACAAACCGGCCGGCAGGGTTTCGGTGAGGATGGCGATGAAGCCGGTCATGGCAAACGCCAGCAACGCGGCGTAAGGCATTTTGTCGGTGCGGGTGGCACGTTCCAGGCTCGTGTAATCGGCGCTTGCGGGGTCGGTCATGACAGGTGCAGCTCCCTTTGAGTCAAATCGGACGACGGATTGTATACAAACACGATCGTCCGCCACTCTAACCGACTTGGCTCACTGCACTGGCAAAAAATTCAAAAACAGCAGGCTCTGGGCGTAATTCAGGCCAATGCGCCGGTAGCGCTCGTCGAGCATCTGGGTCAGCAGATCCAGACGCGCCACGACTTTACCGAACTCCGTGGCGAAACTCAGGTTGCTGCCCTCCTCGGAAATTTCGTTGGAAAACAGCAGCGGCTGGCCTTCCTTGTTCTGCCGCTGGGCGAGGATCCACGTGGCTTTCTCGATGTTGCGCGCGGCGTTGTTGACGAAGGTCGGGTTGATCGCATCGGTCATGTAAAACTCGGTGCGATTGCCGTGAGCGGTGACCAGCATGCTGCCGATCGCATAGATGAATGCGCCGACCCGGTCGCCGAGGAACTCCGGGCTCATGGCATAGCTCAGCGCCGCCAGGTCTTTTTTGCCGCCGAGGGTCGGCAAAGGCTGTTGCTGCTCGATGGCCAGCCGCACTTGTTTGACCGCGGTCTTGACGTCGAGGAACCCGGATTTGCGCAGCTCGTCCGGGTTGCGCAGGTACAACTTGCCCATCAAGCGATAGAGGCTGTCGAGGTTGTCGCGCATCGCCAGTGTGGCCATGCGATCGACGCTGGTCTGGAGAAATTCCTGAGGCCTGCCCTCGCGCATCTGGGTGATGAAATTGTTGCCGTCCTGATGGCTGCAACCGCCGAGCAACAGCGTCGACAGGCAGGCCAGCAGCAGGCACGGGCGATAAATGAATGCAGCGATGGGGTGCAAAACTCTCGGCATGAATTCTTTGACGGACACGTTCCTGTGCGGCGGAAGTCACCGCACCCTGGCCATGGATAGAGCCGGGGATTTCGCAAAAGTGCAGTGCCGGCGTGGATTCCCGACCTTCGGCGCTAACTGCTTAGGGCATTAAGTCCGACTTTATTTTTGCATTAATCGTTTAATCCGCTATAAATTCCCATTCACCCATTAATTAGCATGACTATTTAAAGATTTTCAAAACAACAACAAAAAGGAAGGTCAACCCATGCTTCAATCCCGACACTCACTCTGCGGCCTCGGACTGTCCCTGATGATCGCCACCCTCACCGCCCAGGCCGCCGGTCTGTCCAGCGAACACAAAGCCTTCGGCAAAACCAATGACGGCACGCCGGTCGAACAATACATCCTGCGCAACAGCCACGGCATGCAAGCCACCGTCATCACCTACGGCGCGACCTTGCAGGCGCTGGAGGTGCCGGACAAACACGGCAAGCTCGACGACATCGTCCTCGGTTTCGACGATGTGCAGGGTTACCAGAAAGGCACCGCGTACTTCGGCGCGACCATCGGCCGCTTCGGCAATCGCCTGGCCGACGGCGCCTTCGAACTCGACGGCAAGCGCTATCAAGTGCCGCAGAACGACAAGACCAACGCCTTGCATGGCGGCACTCAGGGCTTCGACAAAAAGGTCTGGAAGGCGAAGGAAACCAAGGACAAGGATTCGGTCGGCGTGACCCTGACCTATCTGTCGGCGGATGGTGAAATGGGTTTCCCCGGCAACCTCACCACCGAAGTGACCTACCGCCTCACCGACTCTAACGAGCTGCGCATCGACTACAAGGCCAGCACCGACAAACCGACGGTGCTCAACCTGACCAACCACAGCTACTTCAACCTCGCCGGCGCCGGCAACGGCGACATCCTCAAGCAAGTCGCCACCCTGCACGCCAGCCATTACACACCGGTCACCGCCAAGCTGATCCCGACCGGCGAACTGGCCCCCGTGGCCGGCACGCCGATGGACTTCACCAAACCCACCGCCATCGGCCAGCACATCAAGGCCGACCATCCGCAGTTGAAATTCGCCGAAGAAAAACAGGGCGGTTTCGATTTCAACTGGGCGCTGGACACCAAGGGTGACGTCAATAAACTCGCCGCCGAAGTCAGCGACCCACAATCCGGTCGCCACTTGCAGCTGTTCACCAGCGAACCGGGCGTGCAGTTCTACACCAGCAACTTCCTCGACGGCACGGTCAAGGGCAAAGGTGGCAAGGTCTATCCGCACTGGGGCGCGTTCACCCTGGAGACTCAGCACTATCCGGATTCGCCGAACCAGCCGAACTTCCCGAGTACCCGCCTCGATCCCGGCCAGACCTACACCCAGAGCGTGGTGTTGAAGTTCTCCGCCAAGTAAGCACCTAGCCTCCTTTCTGGAACCGGACGGAACCCGTGGGCTATCCTGCTGCCCACCCAAGGTATCGACCGTTTCAGAAAGGAGGTTTGAATGCGTACCCTCGAATTGGCTGGCGTGCAGGTTCCGGTGATTGGCCAGGGCACCTGGCGCATGGGCGAAGACCGCTCGGCGCACAAGCGTGAAGTCGCGGCCCTGCGCAGCGGCATCGAGCTGGGCATGACCCTGATCGACACCGCCGAAATGTACGCCGAGGGCGGTGCCGAAAGCGTGGTCGGCGAAGCCATCGCCGGCCTGCGCGATCAAGTGTTTCTGGTGAGCAAGGTCTACCCGCACAACGCCAGCCGCAAAGGCATTCCCCAGGCTTGCGAGCGCAGTCTGCGCCGGCTCGACACCGATTACATCGACCTCTATTTGCTGCATTGGCGCGGCCAGTATCCGCTGGAAGAAACCGTCGAAGCCTTCGAGCGTCTGCGCGAGGACGGCAAGATCGGTCGCTGGGGCGTGTCGAACTTCGATGTCGATGATCTTGAGGAACTGTCGAGTTCGGTCTGCGCGACCAATCAGGTGCTGTACAACCTGGAAGAACGCGGCATCGAATTCGACCTGCTGCCGTGGTGCCAGCAACAGCGCATGCCGCTAATGGCGTACTGCCCGATCGGCCAGGGCGGCGCCATGCTTGCCGAGCCGGTGCTGAAACAGATTGCCGCTCGTCACGGCGTGACCCCGGCACAGGTTTCGCTGGCGTGGATTCTGCGTCAGGATGGGGTGATTGCGATTCCCAAGGCCGTGCGCCCGGAACACGTGCAGCTCAATGCACAAGCCGCGCAGCTGCAACTCGAGGCCGGGGATCTGGCGGCGTTGGACCAGGTGTTTCAGGCGCCAAAACGCAAGCAGCGGCTGGCCATGGTCTGAGCCACCGCCGACTGACAGAGGGCTTCGCCATGAGAAGCACTGATCAGGAAGACCCGTTCGATCTGCAACGCTTCGTGCTCGCCCAAGACCCGGTGTTCGAACGGGTCCAGCGCGAGCTCGGCGAGGGCCGCAAGCGCAGCCACTGGATGTGGTTTGTGTTCCCCCAGTTCGCCGGGCTCGGGGGCAGCGAGATGTCGCGGCGGTTCGCCATCGGCTCGGCCGGTGAGGCCAAGGCCTATCTGGCCCATGAGCTGCTCGGCGCCCGGCTGCGCACGTGTGCGCAGCTTGTACTGAATGTGCGGCAGCGTTCGATTGCCGAGATCTTCGGCCATCCGGACGACCTGAAATTCCACTCATCGATGACCCTGTTCGCCCAGTTCGCCGACGACGACAGCCTCTGGCATCAGGCGCTGGAGCGTTACTTCCACGGCATTCAGGACGAATGGACCCTGCAACTGCTGGACTCAAAACAGGCCCAGCTGCCCCCCGATCAGGGTTGAGAAATCGTCGTCGACAAACGGCAGGATCGCATCCGCCACCGGTTGCAGCTGGCGGGTGATGTAGTGGTCGTAGTCGATGGCCGCGCGGCGCACTTCCAGCGGTTCGGGCCCGGCCAGGGTGATGACGTAGCTGATCCAGCCGCCGTTCTGATACTGGCGCGGGCGACCGTGCTGCGCGTTGTAATCGTCTGCCAGCCGTGCGGCGCGCACGTGGGGCGGCACGTTGCGTTCGTAGTCGTCGAGGGTGCGGCGCAGGCGCTTGCGGTAAACCAGTCGTTCGTCGAACTCACCGGCCAACGTCTTGCGCACGTACTCGCGCACGTATTCCTGATACGGCTTGCGCTGGAAGATCCGCTCGTACAGTTCCTGCTGGAATTGCCGGGCCAGCAGCGACCAGTCAGTGCGCACGGTTTCCAGGCCTTTGTAGACCATTTCTTCGCTGCCGTCGGCGCGGGTCACCAGACCGGCGTAGCGCTTTTTGCTGCCCTCTTCCGCGCCACGGATGGTCGGCATCAGGAAGCGCTTGTAGTGGGTTTCGAACTGCAATTCGAGGGCGCTTTCCAGTCCGTATTGCTCACGCACATGCTCGCGCCACCAGTCGTTGACGTGCGCAACCAGCGCCCGGCCAATGGTCGCCGCTTCTTCCTGACCGTGGGGGCGACGCAGCCAGACAAATGTCGAGTCGGTGTCGCCATAAATCACCGCATGCCCCTGAGCCTCGATCAGTTGCCGAGTGCGCAACATGATTTCGTGGCCGCGCAGGGTGATCGATGAAGCCAGCCGCGTATCGAAAAACCGGCAACCGCTGGAACCGAGCACACCGTAGAAGGCGTTCATGATGATCTTCAGCGCCTGGGACAACGGCGCGTTGTGTTCGCGCTTGGCGGTCTCGCGACCCTCGGCGACCCGGGCGACGATGGACGGCAGGCAATGCCGGGTGCGAGAGAAACGAGCGCCGCGAAAACCTGCCACCGAGTCGCTGTCGTCAGGATGCTGCAAGCCTTCGATCAAGCCCACCGGGTCGATCAGAAAGGTACGGATGATCGACGGATAAAGGCTCTTGTAGTCGAGCACCAGCACCGATTCGTACAGCCCCGGTTGCGAGTCCATGACAAACCCGCCGGGACTGGCCTGCGGTGGATTGGTGCCGAGGTTCGGCGCCACAAAACCCTGGCGGTGCATCAGCGGCATGTACAAATGCGTGAACGCCGCCACCGAGCCGCCGCTGCGATCCGCCGGCAGGCCGGTGACGCTGGCGCGCTCGAGCAAAAATTTCAGCAGTTCGGTCTTGGCGAAGATCCGCGTGACCAGCTCGCAGTCCTTGAGGTTGTACTTGGCGAGCGCCGGTTTGTCCTCGGCGAACATGCGGTTGATCTCGTCCATGCGCTGGTACGGATTGTCGATGGATTTGCCTTCGCCAAGCAAAGTCTGGGCGACGTTTTCCAGGCTGAACGAGGGAAAGCTCCAGGTCGCCGAACGCAGGGATTCGATGCCGTCGATGATCAACCGTCCCGCCGCTGCAGCGAAGTAGTGATTGCGGCTGCCGTGTTCGCGCCACTGCATTTCCTCGCCGCCACGCCCGAGCTTGAGCGGCACGCCGAGACGCCGGGCGTGTTCGTGAAGGATGCGCAGGTCGAACTGCACGAGGTTCCAGCCGATGATCGCGTCGGGGTCGTGGCGGGCGAACCAGTCGTTGAGCTTCTTGAGGATCAGGGTGCGCGATTCGCAGTACTCGAGGTCGAAGTCGACGATGCTGTGATCGCCGTTCGGTGCGCCGAGCATGTACACCTGGCGCTCGCCGCAGCCCTCCAGCGCGATGGAATACAACTCGCCCTGCTCGGTGGTTTCGATATCCAGCGAGACCAGCCGCAGTTGCGGGCGATAGTCAGGTGAAGGTTTGAGGTGGGCGTCGAGCAACACGCCGTCGGCATCGGGCGTGCCGCTGAACCAGACGGGCGCGGTGATGAAACGCTCCATCAGGTAGCGCTCGGGGGGTCGCACGTCGGCTTCGAAGACATCGACACTGTGCCGGTTGAGCGCGGTTTCGAGACGCATCAACTGACCGTGCTGCTGGCAATACAGCCCGAGCACCGGGCGATGCTCGAAATCCTGCAAAGCCAGGGGACGCAGTTCGACGTTCTTTTCGTCCGCCAGCACCCGCTCGGCCTGCTCGTGCTGCGCCGCCGGGATGAACGCCACCGACGGCTGATGCGGCAGGCGCACACGGCGCGGCCCGGCGTCGGTCGCCAGCCAGAACTCGACTTCGGTGCCGGCCGGGGTGTCGCGCCAATGCCGGGTCAGGACGAAGCCCTGCTGTAAATCCACCACTGCAACCTCAGGAATTGATTCAGACGGGCATTCTACGCGGCATTGCCGCCACCCGTGACAAAGGCCTCGCCATGAAAAACCCGGTCAAATGACGTTTTTTGCGTGTTATCTGCCGTTTTGCGGCCTTGCCCTGCGCGCCTGCGTCTACGATGCTTGGAGAACAACGACAACACCTGAGTAACCGCCATGAAAACCGTCGCCCAGCTGCTCAAGCTCAAAGATCCGAAAAATCAGGAAGTGCACCAGATCAAACCCGATCACATGGTGCTCGAAGCGCTGATGAAAATGGCCGAGAAAAACGTCGGCGCCTTGCTCGTGGTGGAAGACGACAAAGTGGTGGGCATCATCAGCGAGCGCGATTACGCGCGCAAACTGGTGCTGCACGGGCGCTCCTCGGTGGGCACGCCGGTGCGCGACATCATGGTGGCGAACGTGATCACGGTGGACACCCACCAGACCGTCGACACTTGCCTGGGCATCATGTCCGACAAACGCCTGCGTCACTTGCCGGTGGTGGAGAACGGCAAACTGATCGGCCTGCTGTCGATCGGCGACCTGGTCAAGGAAGCGATTGCCGAACAGGCCGAGCTGATCAAACAGCTGGAGCAGTACATTCGCGGGGAGTGATCAGCCGGGCCAATGCCGCGCAAAGACCGGCGCCAGCACCGGGTGCCGGTCGATGCGTTGCAGCCACGCATGGAAACCGGGTCGGGCCTGGCGCAGGTGTTCGCGGGCACCGGCCCAGCGCGTGACCACCGCCGCCAGCACATCCAGTGCGCCCGGTGTTTCATCGTCCAGGTACAGCTCGGCCGAGAACTGATCGGCAAACACCTCCCAGCTCCAGTGCAGTCGTTCCCGCGCCCCCGCCATCAAATTCTGCCGCGAGGCCTCGTCCGGCATCACCAGCCAGCGTTCCGGGTAATCAATAATCCCGATGGCCGCATAGCAATTGCTGACGATGTACACCAGGCCCCGAATCGCCTGATCGCGGTCAGCGCCGTTGGCCGGCAGCAGGCCGGATTGCGCAAAGCTTTGCCCCAGATGAATCAGGATCGCCGCACTTTCGGTGATGACACTGCCGTTCGGCAGTTGCAGGGTCGGGATCTGTTTGAGCGGATTGAGCCGCGCCAGCTCCTGCGCCGCTTCCGCGCTGGCCTCGATATCGATGAAGCGGTAAGCCACCTGACACAGCTCGAGCGCCGCCTCGATGGCCGCCGCCCCTGAATTGCGATGTCCGTAGAGCTGATACATATCCCCTCCTCCACTGCGAAAGGCATCCTGCCTGGCCCTATTTATAGCTGTTGTATCGAATTTGGCACGGATTGCGCATTCATCGGCAGCTTGCGAATCCCTGATCTCGCAAAACAGCGCTGGCGGTGCCCATCCCGCACCAAGAGCAATCAGCGAACGCTATCCGCGTTCTTGTAAGGTGCGATACCGAACCAAAAGTTCGCGTATCCGAGCTGGCAACAAGGAGTTCACCGCGTGAATCTTCATCTGCTGCGCCACACTCTTCTCTCCGTGCCCCTGTACCTGCGCCGTGTTCGTCCTGCGAACTGTCCGTGCATTCCTTTTATTACCTGAACGCCTGCACTATTTATTTTTTAAATAGCACGCAGAAAGTCATTGCGTGCGCGCTGCATTAATGAATGCAACAACACATTGTTCGACAATAACTTCGAGACAGCACACTGCTACAACTTTCGCTGTTCGGCGTTAATCTCCGAAGCGCACCAAAACTGCACTATCAATCATTACTCCGAACGCGATTTTATTTAGACAAGAACAAGGAACAGCGCCTGTGACCCGCTAAAACACTGACCCGCACCAAATCAGTCCACCACGCACCATCACGCGTCCTGGCTGACACGAGAACAGCCGCTCTATCTCGCTGAACAGCGCGATACCGCGCCCGGTCTGTCTCGCCCTTGAAAAAGCCCTGCAAACAGGGCCGTCGGGAGGTTATGCGCTCATGAAAACCGGCGTGCCTGATGAAACTTATATAAATGCGACATACGTATCATCCGTGAAATAACCGCTACACATTTGCTTACTTTTTGGCACAGCGGTTGCTATTGCATCAACCATGAGGGCAAGAACGATGTTCGCCACTCAATTGCACACTCACTTATAAAAGAACAGCCACGGACCGGATCAATGAACCATCGAAGTCGACGTTACTGAAGCAATAAGCTGCACAAGCCCTATTCAATAGATAGTTCAACTATCGGCTTCTGCACACCTGTATGAAAGTTGCGACCACTCACTCGAACAACGCCCTGTTGTTCGAACGGCACCTTATTGCCCTTCATCCACCCGAGGGAGCTTTAATGAACGATGCGGTAAAGCACAGAAGTCCGCCGGGGCCCTTGCGGGAAGCGCCGCTCCCGTCGGTTGCGGGCCGGCCCGTGTTTAAGGCCAACACTTCTCAGCCCGGCGGCCTGAACAAACAGCAGATGCTGTTGCTGGTGGCGGTGTCGGCCTTGATACACGGCGGCGCCTGGTGGTTTTTCCAGCAGGCGCGGGCCGAGCCGCTGCCCACGCCACCGGAAATTCCGGAAATGACCGTCGAGCTCACCAGCCCGACACCTCCGGCCCCGCCGACACCGGAGCCGCCGCCTCCCCCGCCGCCCCCTCCCGAACCGGAACAACCGGTGGAAGACGAGGACGCGGTCAAGCCGCCGCCCAAACCGGTGGAGAAACCCAAGCCGATCGAAAAACCGAAACCGGTCGAGAAACCCAAACCGGTGAAAAAGGCCGAGCCGCCGAAAGCGCCGCCCGCCCCTGCGCAACCGGCAGCGCCTGCCGCTCCGGCCACCCCGAGTGCGCCTCCTGCACCTGCGGCGGCACCGGGCCCGGTGAAAGAGTCGGCGGCGATTTCCGGCCTCGCCAGCCTCGGCAACCCGCCGCCGGAATACCCGTCGCTGGCCCTGCGGCGCAACTGGGAAGGCAGCGTGGTGCTGCGGATTCAGGTGCTGGCCAACGGTCGCGCCGGTTCGGTGACGGTGACCAAATCCAGCGGCAAGCCGCAACTGGATGACGCGGCGGTCGCGGCGGTGAAGGCCTGGAAGTTCATACCGGCCAAGCGCGGCGACACACCGATCGACGGCTTCGCCACCCAGACCATCGATTTCAAATTGCCGCAATGACGGCGCGACAACCGAACTCACAACCGATTAACGCAAGCGAGGTGTAGCCATGAACGATTCTCTGTCTTCGATGATTGTCCCCGGCGTGCTCTGGGGGCTGGTGCTGTTTTCCGTGGTCAGCTGGGCGATCCTGCTGGTCAAGTCGGCGCAATACTTGCGCCAGAAAACCCAGAACAAGCAGTTCAGCAAAGCCTTCTGGGGCGCGCCGGATCTGCTCACCGCCGCCGAACACGCCAGCCAGTATCCGGGCTCGCTGGCGCGGATCGCCAGCAGCGGTTTTGAAGCCTTGCTGGTGGAAGAGTCCCCGCGCACCACCCAGCAACTGGCACACACCATCAACCGTGCCGACCGACTGGAGCGCAACCTGCGCCAGCAGATCCAGAAGGAACGTCGCTCGCTGGAAAACGGCCAGGCGATCCTCGCCAGTATCGGCAGCACCGCGCCGTTCATCGGTCTGTTCGGCACCGTGTGGGGAATCATGGAAGCCCTGCAAAGCATCGGCGCCAGCGGTTCGGCCAGCCTGGAAACCGTGGCCGGGCCGATCGGCCACGCGCTGATCGCCACCGGTGTGGGGATTGCCGTCGCGGTGCCGGCAGTGCTGATCTACAACTTCTTCCTGCGGCGCCTGAAACTGGCCTCGGCGGACATGGATGACTTCGCCCACGACTTCGACGCCCTCGCCTCGCGCAGCGCTTTCTCCATCAGCCGCCAGGCCATCGCCAAATCCACGGCCGCCGTGCGGGAGGCCAGCTGATGTCCTTTTCCACTCAAGACAGCGATGAAGTGCTCAGCGAAATGAACGTCACGCCGCTGGTGGACGTGATGCTCGTGCTGCTGGTGGTGTTCATCGTCACCGCACCGCTGATGACCAACGCGATCAAGGTCAACCTGCCAAAAACCGACGCCGTCGCTCCCGCCGAAAAGAAAGACCCGGTGGTGGTCAGCGTCGATCAGGACGGCAAGTTCTTCCTGGCCAAGACCGAGCTGGCGCCGGAATCACTGGAGGCCAGCCTCAAGGAGGTCAAGGCCAAAGATGCCGACGTACGCGTGCAGCTGCAGGCCGACTCCGCCGTGAATTACGGCCAGGTCGCCAAAGCCATGGCGTCCATCGAGCGCTCGGGCATCACCAAGATATCGGTAATGACCACCCGCTGACGGCGGTGCCGGGCGCGCAGTGAGGGACGCGCCCGACACCGTTCGTTGAATCCCGTCGCAATCGGCCGACCGAAAAAACGCAGCGCGTCTTCGGAGGGGATCGGCTTGCTTGAAGAAAGTGGTTTTCGCGGCGCGGCACCACCGTGCTCCGTGCAAAGAGGGCTCACAAGGCCATTTCGATAAACGTCTAACAAAGTCGGAAACAACCATGCTGATGAACACTCCACGCTTCACGCTCAAACCCTTGGTGGCGACGATTTCCCGCCACCGTTTCGTTCCGTTGTACCTGGTGGCCATGGGGATGGGCGCCGGGGTTCAGGCTGCCGAGGACGACAACAGCGTCCCGGCCGCCGCTGCGGTGGTCGCGCCGACCACGCAACTGCAACGAGTCGAAGTGACCGGTTCGGCGATCCGTCGGGTCGACGCGGAAACGGCGGTGCCGATCACCGTGCTCAAGGCCGATGAACTGCGCAAACAGGGCGTGACCACCACCGCCGAACTGGTGCAGCGCATCACCGGCAGCCAGTCGATCAACAACAGTGCAGGCTCGGTCGGCGCGGCCACCGGCGGTGCATCGTTCGCCGACATGCGCGGCATCGGCGCGAACAAAACGCTGGTGCTGCTCAACGGTCGCCGACTGGCCAACAACGCCCTGTCGGGCACCAACTCGGCCGGCGGCGCGGTGGATCTGAACATGATCCCGTTTGCCGCGATCGAGCGCGTGGAAGTGCTGCGCGACGGCGCCTCGGCCCTGTACGGTACCGACGCCATCGGCGGCGTGATCAACTTCATCACCAAGAAATCCATGACCGACGGCCAACTCACCCTCGGCGGCGAAACCCCGACCCACAGTGGCGGCGGTGCGACCAAGGACATGAGCGCCAGTTGGGGCTACGGCGATCTGGAGCAGGACCGCTTCAACGTGCTCGGCGTGTTCAACTACAACAAGCAGCAGAACCTCGACGCCAACGACCGCTCCTTCGCCCGCGACTATGTGCCCGGCCGTGGCCTGGACCAGACCTCCGGCACTGCGTTCCCCGGCAACTACAGCCAGAACGGCAACGCCACCAACCCGCTGGCCAACAGCAATTGCAACGGCCCCAACCTGGTGGCCCGCGACGGCCTCTGCCGCTTCAGCACCCGCGAATACATCGACCTGGTGCCGCAGACCGAGAAAACGTCGTTCTTCGGCAAGACCACCGGCAAACTGGCCGACGACCACAACGTCAACCTCGAATACTTCTGGTCGCGCAACAACAACGCCACCGCTATTGGCCCAGCGCCATTGACCGGCCTGAGCCTGGATTCGTCCTCGCCCTACTACCCCGGCAACGGCATCACCCCGGCGCCCACCGGTTTCGCCCTCGATCCGACGCAACCGGTGGACGTGAACTGGCGCGAAACCGCCGCCGGCCCGCGCGAATCGAAAGACCAGAACACCAGCCAGCGCTTTTTGCTGAGCTTCGACGGTCTGGTGGGCGGCTGGGACTACAACGTCGGCGCTTCGTACAACCAGAACAAGATCGTCTCCAGCGTCACCAGCGGCTACGTCAGCGATCAGGCGATGATCGACGGTCTGGCCAGCGGTCTGCTCAACCCGTTTGGCCCGCAGACCAGCGCCGGTCAGCAATACATCGATCAGGCCGCGTACCACGGCGCCTATTCCACGGCGGTCGGTCGGGTCGCCGGTTTCGACGGGCGGATCAGCCGCGAGATCGGTGACTGGTTCGGTGCCGGCCCGTCGGGTCTGGCGCTGGGCGGCGAGTACCGCAAAGAGAAATTCCACCAGGACTTCGAAGCCTTCGCCGGCGACATCCAGAGCCTGGGCATCGACCCGGCCGGCAGCGTCGAGGGCGACCGCAGCGTGAAAGCCGCCTACGCGGAAATCAACGTACCGGTGCTCGACAGCCTGGAACTGTCCGCCGCTGTGCGTCACGACAAATACAGCGACTTCGGCAGCACCACCAACCCGAAATATTCGTTCCGTTATCAGCCGCTCAAGGAGCTGGTGGTGCGCGGCGCCTACAGCGAAGGCTTCCGCGCACCGTCGCTGTATGAGTTGTATTCGCCGCGCAGCATCACCTTCACCCAGGGCTACTACAACGACCCGGTGCTGTGTACCGGCGGCGTGGTGCAACCGGGCGGCAACGGCGGGCGCGATTGCGGTCAGCAGTTCCTCAACCAGATCGGCGGCAACGAAGACCTGGCCCCGGAGAAGGCGCGCAACGTGACGCTGGGCTTCGTCTATCAGCCGGTCAGCAATCTGTCCGTGGGCCTGGATTTCTGGTGGATTCACATCTCCAACCAGATCCAGCCGTTCCCGGAATCCACCGTGTTCGATCAGGCCGGCAGCTACCCTGACCGCTTCGTGCGCAACGCCGACGGCACGCTCAACTACATCGTCACCGGCAACGCCAACCTCGGCATCGTCGAAACCAACGGCGTCGATGTGTCGCTGGACTATCGCTTCCCGAACACGCCGTACGGTCAATTCGGCCTGGGCCTGCAAGGCACCTATGTCGACGAGTACGACTTCCAGAGCACCATCAAGGGCCCGTTCACCGACAAGGTCGGCGACTTCAAGGGCGACGGTGTGATTGCCCGCTGGAAACACAACCTGACCGGTTCCTGGACCTTCGGTGCAGCCCGCGCGGCGCTGACCAACCGCTTCACCACCGGCTACAACGACTACGACCGCGAGACCAACGCGCGGGTCGCGTCGTATTCGGTGTGGGACCTGTCGGCCGGCTACACCTTCGACAAGGTGCTGGACGTCGATGCCGGGGTGAAGAACCTGTTCGACCGCGATCCGCCGTTCTCCAACCAGGCCTACAACTTCCAGAGCGGTTATGACCCGCGCTACACCGATCCGCTGGGCCGCACGCTGTTTGCGCGCATGACGTACCACTTCTGAGTCCCGGTCGGGGCCGCGCAAGACTCCGGCCGGCCCCTTCCCCTTGCGAATTCGCATCCCGCAGCGGCCTGCCGCCGCTTCGGGTTTTTCCGGCTCAGAGGAACGACTTCATGACATTCATGCGCAACATGGCCGGCCTGCTGCTCGGCAGCGCGCTGCTGTGCAACGCGGCATCTGCGCTGGCCGGCGGCAGCTACGCGATGACGGTGTACGGCGAGGCGCCTAAATACCCCGCCGGTTTCCAGCACTTCGATTTCGTCAATCCCGATGCCCCCAAGGGCGGCTCGCTCAGCCGCGCTTCGATGGAGATCGGTCAGTACAACTACATCACCCCGTATGCCGATCAGGGCATTTCCGTGGTGCAGGTCAACGACTGGGTGTATTCGCCGCTGGCGTTCCGCTCCCTGGACGAGCCTTACACCGTCTACGGTCTGGTGGCGCAATCCATGGAGCGCGATCCCGGCGGTCTGTGGGTGCGTTTCAACCTGAATCCCGAGGCGCGTTTCGCCGATGGCACGCCGATCACCGCCGAGGACGTGCGCTACACCTTCGAACTGTTGATGACCAAGGGCAGCCTGAGTTATCGCCAGCAATACGCCGACGTGCAGGACGTGCTGATCGAAGGCCCGCGGCAGATTCGCTTCACTTTCAAGAACAACCTCAACCGCACCCTGGCGCTGGATCTGGCGTCGCTGCGACCGGTGCCCGAGCACTGGTGGAAAACCCGCGACTTCGCCAACGGCGGCGGTTTCGAACCACCATTGGGCAGCGGCCCTTATCGGGTGAGCAAGGTCGATGCGGGACGCAGCATCAGTTTTCAGAGAGATCCGGACTGGTGGGGCAAAGATTTGCCGGTCAGTCGCGGGATGTACAACTTCGACAGCCTGACCGTGAATTTCTACGGCGACACAGACGTCGCCCGACAACTGCTGCAGGCGGGGGTGTTCGACTACAACCGCGAGTTTTCCTCGTCCGGCTACGTGGTCGGCTACGACAGCCCGGCCCTGCGCGACGGTCGCCTGCAACAGGCGATTCTCGCCCCGGACAAACCGACCTGCGCCCAGGGTTTCGTGTTCAACCTGCAGAATCCGCTGTTCAAGGATCGCCGCGTGCGTCAGGCGCTGAGCCTGCTGTGGGATTTCGAGTGGACCAACAAGCAGATGATGCGCGGCTTCTACGTGCGCCAGAACAGCTACTGGCCGAAGAGTGAAATGGCCGCCACCGCCCTGCCCGACGCCGGCGAACTGGCGATCCTCGAACCGCTGCGCGGACAGATTCCGGACGAGGTTTTCAGCCGGGTCTATCAGGCGCCGAAAACCGATGGCAGCGGCTACATCCGCGACAAGCAGTTGCAGGCCCTGAAGCTGCTGGCCGAAGCCGGATGGACGCCGAAAAACAACCGGCTGGTGAACGCCGCCGGCGAGCCCTTCGAATTCACCTTCCTCGACGGCCAAGGCGGTTTCGACCGCATGCTGCTGCCGTACAAACGCACCCTGGCGCAGATCGGCATCACCCTGAATCTGCGGCGTATCGATTCAGCGCAGTACATCAACCGGCTCAACGCCCGGGACTACGACATGATCGTCACCAGTTTCCCGCGCAGCGGCGATCCGATCGTCTCGCCGGGCCGCGAGTTGTACAGCCTGTATGCCTCGCAGAGCGCCACGCAGGTCGGCAGTTCCAATTCGATGGTGCTGGCGGACCCGGCGGTGGACCGGCTGATCGACGGCCTGGTCCAGGCCAATACCCGCGACGCCATGGTGCGTTACGCCCGCGCCCTCGACCGGGTGCTGCAATGGGGTGACTACATGATTCCCAACTACTACTCCAAAGGCACGCCGACGGTGTATCAGAACCGCTTCGGCATGCCGTCGGTGCAGCCGATTTACAGCGAAGGCCTCGACACCTGGTGGGAGGTCTCGGCCAAGCCGCTGACCAACCCGCAGATGAGCGCCCTGCGCCAGCTCGCGGGGGGCCAGTGACATGTGGCGTTATCTGAGTCGACGTCTGTTGCTGATCATCCCGACGCTGCTGTGCATTCTGGTGGTCAACTTCGTCATTGTGCAGGCCGCGCCCGGCGGCCCGGTGGAACAGGCCATCGCCCGCCTGCAAGGTTTCGGCGGGCACAGCATGGGCGGCGCCAGCGAGGTAACCGCCATCGGCGGTGCCGGGCGCAGCAGCCGAGGCCTGGACCCGGCGCTGATCGAAGAGATCAAGCACCACTACGGCTTCGACAAACCGATGCACGAACGCCTGTGGCTGATGCTGAAAAACTACGCGCAACTGGACCTGGGCAGCAGTTTCTTTCGCGGTGCGAAAGTGACGGATCTGATCGTGCAGAAGCTGCCGGTGTCGCTGTCCCTCGGCCTGTGGGCGACCTTGATCACCTACCTGATTTCGATCCCGCTGGGCATTCGCAAGGCGATCAAAAACGGCAGCGCATTCGATGTCTGGAGCAGCACGGCGATCATCGTCGGTTACGCGATGCCGGCGTTTCTGTTCGCGATCCTGTTGATCGTGGTGTTCGCCGGGGGCAGCTACGTCAACTGGTTTCCGGTGCAGGGGCTGGTTTCGGACAATTTCGACAGCCTGAGCCTGTGGGGCAAGGTCGGCGACTACCTCTGGCACCTGGTGTTGCCGGTGACGGCGCTGGTGATCGGCGGTTTTGCGACGCTGACGATCCTGACCAAGAACAGCTTCCTCAACGAGATCAGCCGCCAGTATGTGATCACCGCGCGCGCCAAGGGCCTGACCGAAAGACGCGTGCTCTACGGCCATGTGTTTCGCAACGCGATGCTGCTGGTGGTCGCCGGTGTGCCGTCGGCGTTGATCGAGGTGTTTTTCGCCGGCTCCCTGCTGATCGAAACCATCTTCAACCTCGACGGCCTCGGGCGCATGAGCTACGAAGCGGCGGTGTCGCGGGACTACCCGGTGGTGTTCGGCACGCTGTTCCTGTTCACCCTGTTCGGCCTGTTGATCAAGCTGATCGGCGACCTCTGCTACACCCTGCTCGACCCGCGCATCGACTTCTCGGCGAGGACTGCCTGATGTTCACACTCTCCCCTCTGGGCCGGCGGCGCATCGCCCAATTCAAGGCCAACCGTCGCGGGCGCTGGTCGCTGTGGCTGTTCATCGGGCTGTGCCTGATCTGCCTCGGCGGCGAACTGATCGCCAACGACAAGCCGCTGGTGATCCGCTACCACCATGCCTTCTACTTCCCGATCCTCAGCGATTATCTGGAAACCGATTTCGGCGGGGAACTGCCGTTCCAGCCGGATTACGCGAGCAATTACGTACACAAACTGATCGAGGATCAGGGCGGCTGGATGCTGTTCCCGCCGATCCCGTTCAGCTACGACACGGTCAATTACGACCTAACTGAACCGGCGCCGAGTCCGCCGTCCTCCAGCAACTGGCTGGGCACCGACGATCAGGCCCGGGACGTGTTGGCGCGGGTGATTTTCGGCACGCGGATTTCGATCCTGTTTGCGCTGATTCTCACCGCCGTCAGTGCGCTGATCGGCATCGTCGCCGGGGCGTTGCAGGGTTATTACGGCGGCTGGGTCGACTTGCTCGGGCAACGGGTGCTGGAGATCTGGTCGGGGCTGCCGGTGCTGTACCTGCTGATCATTTTGTCGGGGTTCGTATCGCCGAGTTTCTGGTGGCTGCTGGGGATCATGGCGCTGTTTTCCTGGCTGGCACTGGTGGACGTGGTGCGCGCCGAGTTCCTGCGCGGGCGCAGCCTGGAATACGTCAAGGCCGCGCGGGCCCTGGGCCTGACGGACAGCGAGCTGATGCGCCGGCACATTCTGCCCAACGCCATGACCTCCACCCTGACCTACCTGCCGTTCATTCTGACCGGCGCCATCGCCACCCTCACCGCGCTGGATTTTCTCGGCTTCGGCATGCCCGCCGGCACCGCATCGCTGGGCGAACTGATCGGCCAGGCCAAGCGCAATCTGCAAGCGCCGTGGTTGGGGCTGACGGCGTTTTTTGCCCTGGCGCTGATTCTGTCCCTGCTGGTGTTTATCGGCGAAGCCTGCCGTGACGCGTTCGATCCGCGATCCTGATCCCCGGAGCTGAAATGACCGACAACCTGATTGAAATCCGCGACCTGCGCGTCGCCTTCGCCGGGCACGAAGTGGTGCACGGCGTGAACCTCGACATCCGCCGTGGCGAGTGCCTGGCACTGGTCGGCGAGTCCGGCTCGGGCAAGTCGGTGACGGCCCACTCGATCCTGCGTTTGCTGCCAGGCAAAACCGTCAGTAGCACGGGCAGCATCCGCTACAACGGCGTGGACTTGCTGCATGCCAGCGAGCAGCAGATGCGCGGCTTGCGCGGCAACCGCATCGCGATGATTTTCCAGGAGCCGATGACCTCGCTGAACCCGCTGCACACGGTGGAAAAGCAGATCAGCGAAGTGCTGGAGATCCACAAGGGGCTCAAGGGCCGCGCCGCACGCCAGCGCACGCTGGAGCTGCTGGAACTGGTGGGCATTCGCCAACCGTTGCAGCGCTTGAAGGCCTATCCGCACCAGCTCTCCGGCGGCCAGCGGCAACGGGTGATGATCGCCATGGCGCTGGCCAACGAGCCGCAATTGCTGATCGCCGACGAACCGACCACGGCGCTGGACGTGACCGTGCAGCAGAAAATTCTCGAGCTGCTGATCGAGTTGCAGCAACGCCTGGGCATGTCGCTGCTGCTCATCAGTCATGACCTCAATCTGGTGCGGCGCATCGCCCAACGGGTGTGCGTGATGCGCCACGGGGAAATCGTCGAACAAGCCGACTGCGCAACGCTGTTCCGCACCCCGCAGCATCCTTACAGCCGCCTGCTGATCGAGGCGGAACCGTCCGGCGCACCGGTGCCGAGTCGCTACGATCACAATCTGCTGGAAGTGGATGATCTGAAAGTCTGGTTCCCGCTGCCCAAGGCGTTGTTCAGCCGCACCCAGGAATACATCAAGGCCGTGGACGGCGTGAGTTTCCGGCTGCAACGGGGCAAGACCCTGGGGATTGTCGGCGAGTCCGGATCGGGCAAGTCGACGCTGGGCCAGGCGATTCTGCGGCTGGTGGAATCCGAGGGCGATATTCGCTTCGGCAACAAGCATTTGAGCCTGCTCAATCAGCGCTTGATGCGCCCGTTGCGCCGGCAGATTCAGGTGGTGTTCCAGGACCCGTTCGGCAGCCTCAGCCCACGGATGTCGGTGCAGCAGATCATCGCCGAAGGCTTGCTGACCCACGGCATCGGCACGGCTGAGGAACGTGAGGCAGCGGTGATCCGCGTGCTGGAGGAAGTCGGCCTCGACCCGAAGAGCCGCCATCGCTATCCCCACGAATTCTCCGGCGGCCAGCGCCAGCGCATTTCCATCGCCCGGGCGCTGGTGCTGGAACCGGCGCTGATTCTGCTCGACGAACCGACCTCGGCGCTGGACCGCACGGTGCAGAAACAGGTGGTGGAGTTGTTGCGGCAATTGCAGATCCGCCATGGGCTGACATACCTGTTCATCAGCCATGACCTGGCGGTGGTGCATGCACTGGCGCACGACTTGATGGTGATCAAGGATGGCAAAGTGGTTGAACAGGGAGCCTCGCGCCAGATTTTTGCGGCGCCGCAGCATGCCTATACCCAGGAACTGCTGAAAGCCTCAGGCCTGGCATTGGCAAAAACCGGGGGTGAGCGGGTTCCAGCCATCTGACCTTCAGTGCTTTCAGTTTTATTTTCCGGCCACTGCATCCAAACGCCTCCGTCACGGGTAGTCCCTGTAACAGCCCTCTTTCGGCTGTCAGCGGTTTACCCTTTTTCGGAGAAACACTGATGAACATCACCCAACTGATCGGCTTCACCGGTTTGCTCGCCGTCGCCTCGACAAGCTTTGCCCAAAGCAGTTATCCCGACGCGATCAAAGTGCCGGACGGCCACAAGATCGCGATGGAAACCACCGGGGTCGGCGAGATCACCTACGAATGCCGGGACAAGGCCAATGCCGCCGGCCAGACCGAGTGGGTGTTCGTCGGCCCCAAAGCGGTGCTCAACGATCGCAGCGGCAAACAGGTCGGTACCTACTTCGGCCCGCCCGCCACCTGGCAGGCAAAGGACGGTTCGAAAGTCACCGGCACGCAATTGGCCGTCGCGCCGTCGAGCCCGGGCAACCTGCCCTATCAATTGGTCAAGGCCAACCCCGCCGAGGGCAAAGGCGCGATGAGCGGCGTGAGCTACATCCAGCGCGTCGCGCTCAAGGGCGGCGTGGCGCCGGGCAGCGAATGCACGGCGGCGAACAAGGGCAAACAGGAAGTGGTGAAGTACCAGGCCGACTACATTTTCTGGGCCGCGAACTGAGCCTGACTGGACGTTTGCTCGATGCTTGCTAGATTGCAGGACATGCCATTACCCGAAACCGCGTTCGATTACGAAGCCCGCCTCGCCGCCTGTGCCCGCGGCGAGCGCGGGGCCCTGCGCGAATTGTATGTGCAGGAAAGCCCGCGGCTGCTCGGTGTGGCCCGACGTCTGGTGCGCGACACGGCGCTGGCCGAAGACATCGTTCACGACGCATTCATCAAGATCTGGGCCGGCGCGGCGGGGTTCGATCCGGCGCGCGGTTCGGCCCGAGGCTGGATGTTCAGCGTGACCCGGCATCTGGCGTTGAATGTGTTGCGCAATCACGACCGGGAAACGCCGTTGAACGACAGCAACGAATCTCCGGCGATTGATGACGACTTCGATGCGCTGGCGCAATCGACCCGCATCCATCGCTGCCTGCATCAACTGGAACCGCAACGCCGCCGCTGCATCCTTCACGCCTACGTCGACGGTTACAGCCACGCACAGATCGCCCAACGCCTCGACACGCCGCTGGGCACCGTCAAAGCCTGGATCAAGCGCAGCCTCAATGCGTTGCGGGAGTGCATGGGATGACCACCGAATCGGCGCAGGAACGCGATGAACTGGCCAGCGAATACGTGCTTGGCACCCTCTCGGCCGAAGCGCGCGCCGAGGTGCAACGGCGCTTGCCCAACGAGCCCGAGCTGCAAACGGCGGTGGATGCCTGGGAGCGGCGTCTGCTGGAGCTGACCGACCTCGCCCCGGCGCATCAGCCCTCGCCGCAGCTGTGGCAACGCATCGAACGCAGTGTCGGGCAACTCACCCATAAGGTGGCGCCCGAGATTTCATGGTGGAACCGCCTGTCGCTGTGGCGCGGTTTGAGCGCTGCCGGGCTGGCCGCGACCTTGTTGCTAGGCTCGATCCTGTTGACCCAAACCACGCCGAAACCGAGCTTTCTGGTGGTGCTGGTCGCCCCGCAGGACAAGGCGCCGGGCTGGGTGATCCAGGCCAGCAATCCACGGGAGATTCAGTTGATTCCGCTTGGCGTGGTCGAGGTGCCGGCCGACAAGGCGCTGGAATTCTGGACCAAGGCCGACGGCTGGCAGGGTCCGGTGTCGCTGGGGCTGGTCAAACCGGGCCAGGCGCTGTCGATCCCGCTGGACAAGCTGCCGCCGCTGCAACCGAACCAGTTGTTCGAGCTGACGCTGGAAGGCGCCACCGGTTCGCCGATCGGCAAACCTACCGGGCCGATCCAGGCAATCGGCCGCGCAGTGAAGGTGCTGTGACAAACCATCATCGGCGTCGATGTTCACCATCACGTCAATGAAGTTCTCTTAAAAAATCCCGGGCGTAACATCGGCTCCATACCAAACAAACAACACCCCCGGAGCACAAAATCATGAAACGCCAAGTCATCCTCAGCATTGCCCTTTCGGTTCTGGCCTTCAACGCATTTGCCGCCAAACCGGCTCACACCATGATCGCCGAAGGCGGTTCGGATCGTCTGATCGAACGTCGCGTTGCCGAAGGTGGTTCGGATCGTCTGATCGAACGCCGCGTTGCCGAAGGTGGCTCGGATCGTCTGATTGAACGTCGCGTTGCCGAAGGTGGCTCGGATCGTCTGATCGAACGCCGCGTTGCCGAAGGTGGCTCGGATCGTCTGATCGAACGCCGCGTTGCCGAAGGTGGCTCGGATCGTCTGATCGAACGTCGCGTTGCTGAAGGTGGTTCGGACCGTCTGATCGAACGCCGCGTTGCCGAAGGTGGTTCGGACCGTCTGATCGAACGCCGTGTTGCCGAAGGTGGTTCGGATCGTCTGATCGAACGCCGCGTTGCCTGAATGAATGGCTTGATCGCAACAACCCAGAAAAAACCCGGCTCCCGTCAGCCGGGTTTTTTTATTCCCTTTTGATCGTCCTCAGCCCTTGGCCATGCAGCGCCGATAACGCTCGTCGACCCGTTTGGCAAACCACGCCGTGGTCAGCTTGCGGGTGATCTTCGGGCTCTGCAGCACGATGCCCGGCAGCACCGCACGGGGCAATGACTTGCCTTCCGCACGCTCCGCCAGCTCGAAGACCCGTTGATACAGTTTGGTCTCCTCGAAAGCCAGGCTATCGCCCTTCTCCAGTTGATCGCGGATCACCGGATTGCGCATGCCCAGGGATTTGCCGAGGGTGCGCACCGCCAGTTCCGTGCTGCCCGGCATGATCGCGCCCGGGCGGATCAGGTCGCCATCCAGCGCCAGCGGAATGCCCGACGCCCGGCTGACCGCGTTCTGAAACGCCGCGTTGCGACTGGCGTACCAGCCGGCGTTGAAATCGGCGAAGCGGTACAAAGGTTCGCGGTAACTCACCGGATAACCGAGCAAATGGGCGATGCCGAAATACATCCCGCCGCGACGGCTGAACACCTCGCGGCGAATCGTCCCGTCCACCGGGTACGGATAGTCTTTGGCATGCTTCTCGGCGAATTCGATGCTGACCTGCATCGGCCCGCCGGTGTGCACCGGGTTGAAACCGCTGAACAGCGTACGGCCCATCGGCACCGAACCGATGAAGTCGTCGAAAATCGCGCTCAATTCCTTTTCGCTGCGGGCGGCGCTCAGGCGTTCGCTGTAGGTCTTGCCGTTGGGCGAACGCACCTGCAAGGCGCCGCTGATCAACAGGCTCGGGATATGCACCTTGGCGGCGCGGCGGTCGATTTCATCACGGGCGATCTTGCCCAGTCCGGGCACCGGCGGATCGACCTGAAAGGTGGATTCCTGCTCGGCGACGGCCAGCACCGAACACAGATTCTGTGTGGTCGGGCTGATGCCCTGGGCGGCGAACGCCGCGTAGATGTCAGTGGCCCAGCCCTGACGGTCGACGGTTTTTGCCGGCAGCAGGCGCACGATCTGCGCCTTGACCTCGGCGGGCGGGCGCGGCGCCGGTTCTTCGCTGCGTTGACCGGCGCAACCGGCCAGTACCAGCAGCGCGGCGAGGCTGACGATTAATCGAGGGGTGTGCATAACGCTTCATCCAGTCCGTTGAGCCGGGTTAACCCTACGCTCAATCGCAGGGTGCAGGATAGGACTGCGGGCCGGCGGCGCTGTTCCATCGCCCCGTTTGGCAGGCCGACTGGCCGCCCTCGCCGTCTGATCCATACTTGCTGCTGCACACTCAGTGGCAAGTCTTGGATCAGGACACGCGAGGAGGACAGACCATGAACCGCAGTGATGTTCTGATCATCGGCGCAGGCCCCACCGGACTGGTGCTGGCCCTGTGGCTGAGCAAACTGGGCGTGCGCGTGCGCATCATCGACAAGGCTTCCGCTCCGGGCACCACGTCGCGGGCGCTGGCGGTGCAGGCGCGCACCCTTGAGCTGTACCGGCAACTGGATCTGGCCGACGCGGTGGTGCGCAACGGTCACCGGGTGGCCGCGGCGAATTTCTGGGTCAAGGGCAAACCCGTGGCGCAGCTGCCGCTGAACCGGATCGGTGAAGGCCTGACGCCCTATGCCTTTCTGGAGATGTACCCGCAGGACGAACACGAGCGGCTGCTGATCGACCGCCTCGAAGACTACGACGTGACCGTCGAGCGCAACACGACGCTGGAGAGTTTCACCGAAAACGGCGACGGCCTTACCGCGCATTTGCGCCTGCCGGATGGCGAGCAGGAAATCTGCCAGGCCTGCTATCTGGCCGGGTGTGACGGCGCCCGTTCGGTCGTGCGCAAAACCCTCGACACCGGTTTTCCCGGCGGCACTTATCAGCAGATTTTCTACGTCGCCGATGTGCGGGCCAGCGGCCCGGCGCTCAACGGCGAGTTGCATCTGGATCTGGATGAGGCGGACTTTCTGGCGGTGTTCCCGCTGGCCGGCGAAGGCCGTGCGCGGTTGATCGGCACCGTGCGCGACGAACGTGCGGATCGCGCCGAAACCCTGGAATTCTCGGATGTCAGCAATCGCGCCATCGAACATCTGAACGTGCACATCGAGGACGTCAACTGGTTCTCCACCTACCGAGTGCATCATCGGGTGGCGGATCACTTTCGCAAAGGCCGGGCGTTTCTGCTCGGCGATGCGGCGCACGTACACAGCCCGGCCGGCGGTCAGGGCATGAACACCGGCATCGGCGATGCGATCAATCTGGCGTGGAAACTCGCGGCAGTGCTCGGCGGCGCGGCCACGCCCAAACTGCTCGACAGCTACGAAACCGAACGCATCGCCTTCGCCCGGCGACTGGTGTCGACCACCGACAAGGTCTTCAGCTTCGTCACCGCCGAAGGCCGTATGGCCGACCTGCTGCGCACGCGGCTGGCGCCGTTCCTGATTCCGAAAATGGCCTCATTCGAGACCAGCCGCGAGTTCCTGTTTCGCACCGTCTCGCAAATCACCGTCAACTATCGAGGCATGGCGTTGAGCGAAGGCGTGGCCGGGCACGTCCACGGCGGCGACCGCTTGCCGTGGGCCCATGATGGCGAGGGGGATAATTACGAACCGTTGCGCCATCCGTGCTGGCAGGTGCATGTGTACGGCGACACCAGCGACGAGATGATCGCCTGGTGCAATGAACATCACTTGCCGCTGCACGTATTCGACTGGCGTCCGGCGTTTGAAACGGCAGGGCTGGGGCGCAACGGCTTTTACCTGCTGCGCCCGGATACCTACGTGGCGATTGCCGACAACAGCGCGGATCCGAAGGTGATCGAGCGGTACTTCCGTGATCACGGGATCCGGCCGTTCTTCAATTGCCCCTGACGGATCAGATCCCGGCCAGGGCCAGGTCCATCGCAAAGTAGGTGAAGATCAGATCCGCACCCGCGCGTTTGATCGCACCAAGGCTTTCGCGCACCACGCGATCTTCGTCGATAGCCCCGGCCTGGGCGCCGAACTTGATCATCGCGTACTCGCCGCTGACCTGATACGCCGCCAGCGGCAGGTTCGAGGCTTCGCGGATGTCGCGGATGATGTCCAGGTACGCGCCGGCCGGTTTGACCATCAGCGCGTCGGCGCCTTCCTGCTCGTCGAGCAACGATTCGCGCAGGGCTTCGCGGCGGTTCATCGGGTTCATCTGATAGCTTTTGCGATCGCCCTTCAGCGCGCTGCCGCCGGCCTCGCGGAACGGGCCGTAGAGCGCCGAGGCGAATTTGGTCGAGTAGGCCATGATCGGAATCTGCGTGAACCCGGCATCGTCCAGCGCCCGGCGAATCGCCCGCACCTGGCCGTCCATCGCTGCCGATGGCGCGATCACGTCGGCACCGGCACGGGCTGCCGCCACCGCTTGCTTGCCGAGGTTGATCAGGGTCTGGTCGTTGTCGACTTCATGGTTGTGCATCACGCCGCAATGGCCGTGATCGGTGTACTCGCAGAAGCAGGTGTCGGACATCACGATCATGTCCGGCACGGCGTCCTTGGCGATCCGCGACATGCGCGACACCAGACCGTTCTCACGCCAGGTGTCGCTGCCGTTGGCATCCAGATGGTGGGACACACCGAAGGTCATCACCGACTTGATCCCGGCCCGGGCGTAACGCTCGATTTCGCCGGCCAGTTTGCGCTCGGGAATACGCATCACGCCGGGCATGCTCTTGATCGGCACGAAATCGTCGATCTCTTCTTCGACGAAGATCGGCAGCACCAGATCGTTGAGGGAAAACTCGGTTTCCTGGAACAGGCTGCGCAGGCTCGCATTGCGGCGCAGACGGCGTGGACGTGCTTCGGGGAACTGACTGGACATGGGGCCTTTCCTGAAAACAGCGGATGAGACGAAAGTCGTAGGGGGCGAAGCTTATGCCTTGCGAGGGACGGGGTACAAACCTGGATCAATCAACAGTGCATTACCGGGCACGCAACAATCTGCGCACCCGGCTGCAACAGGGTCAGGAAGGAATGGCCAGGCCGCGCACAACGGCCGGCCGCGCCAGGAAGCGCTCCAGCACCCGGGTGACGTTCGGGAAGTTGTTGATGCCGACCAGATCGCCCGCCTCGTAGAAACCGATCAGGTTGCGCACCCACGGGAACGTGGCGATGTCGGCGATGGTGTAGCGCTCGCCCATGATCCAGTCGCGGCCTTCCAGGCGGGTGTTGAGGACGCTGAGCAGGCGGCGGCTTTCTTCGACGTAGCGGTCACGGGGACGCTTGTCTTCGTAGTCCTTGCCGGCAAATTTGTTGAAGAAACCGAGCTGGCCGAACATCGGGCCGATGCCGCCCATCTGGAACATCAGCCACTGAATGGTTTCGTAGCGCAGCGCGCCTTCCTGGGCCAGCAACTGGCCGCTCTTGTCGGCGAGGTAGATCAGGATCGCGCCGGATTCGAACAACGGCAGCGGTTTGTCCTCGGGACCGTGGGGGTCGAGGATCGCCGGGATCTTGTTGTTCGGGTTCAGAGAGAGGAATTCCGGAGACATCTGGTCATTGGTGTCGAAGCCCACGCGGTGCGGCTCGTACGGCAGGCCGATCTCTTCGAGCATGATCGAGACCTTGACGCCGTTGGGGGTCGGCAGGGAATAGAGCTGAATCCAGTCAGGGTACTGCGCCGGCCATTTCTGGGTGATCGGGAACGCGGACAGATCAGTCATGTGTAGCATCCAGTCTCAAATGAAAGGCCTGAGCATAATCCACGAACAGCGCTCTGGCTCGGGTTCTTTACGCCCTCGCCCGCCGGCTTACTTAAATCCGCAACATCCTGTGGTTAACCTTCCCTTCAATAGCGCAGGTTGAACGCTAAAGTGCCGCGCACGTAACCGAATCGAACCAAACGGGCCTCAGGGGGCTCCAAGCAAGCCAGTGATGACAGGGAAAACACCCGGCGCCCACGCACCGGTGCAGAGGTTTGTCAGCCTTAACCGAACAGACTGAAGACGCCTTATCCCATGACGAACTTGATGAAAGTCGCCAACCGCTTCAAACATCGCGCGTATGTGGCCCTGCCCACCCTGCTGGCAGTCAGCGCGCTGTTCCTGTCGCTGGAATCCAGCGAAAGCCGTGCGCAACCGGTGGACGGCACCCAGACCCTGGTGTTCCTGCGCCATGCCGAGAAACCCGCCGGTGGTCTCGGCCAGCTCAACTGCCAGGGCCTGAACCGGGCGATCGACCTGTCGACCCTGCTACCGGAAAAATTCGGCAAGGCCGACTATGTGTTCGCCGCCAACCCGACGCGCAATGTCGAGGAAGGCGAGCTGGACAACTCCTACAGCTACATCCGCCCGCTGATGACCATCAGCCCGGCGGCGATCAAGCTCGGCCTGCCGGTGAACATCGAGTTCTCGGCCAACGACACCAGCGACCTGGCCCGGGAACTGACCGACGACAAGTACCACAACTCGACCATTTACACCGCGTGGTCCCACGGCTACCTGCCGGAGCTGATCAACAAGGTCGCGGGCAAGGCCGTCGGCGAGAAGCAGAAGATCACCGAAGATTGGGAATCCAGCGATTACGACTCGCTGTACGTGCTGACCCTGACCTGGCACAACGGCAAGGCCAGCCTGCAGAGCCACAGCTACAAACAGGGGCTGGATAACGGCCAGGAAAGCTGTCCGACCTGAGTTTGCCCGGGGCCCGCTCGGGCCCCGTCAGGCCTGGGGTTTGATTCGCTGACGCAAATATTCGATAACGGCCTGCCGCTCCCCGGCAAATTCGATCCGCCCGCCCTTCTTCTCGCGCTGGAACACATACATCGGGTCGTAATACTCGCGCAGCAAACCCTCGATCCACGCGCGGTGCAAATCCACCGCCCCGCTGCGGCTCTGCTCCGCCAGCGCCTCTTCCATCAACACCCGCATCCGTCGATGCCGTTCGCCGCCCAGGCGCTTGTGCACGTTGTCGAGGCTGTCCAGCAACCGCTCGGAAAACCGCCCGAAACCCTCGTCCCCATGCACTGCCTGAAATTCGGCGGACAAATCCACCACGTAATCGCGCAGGATCCGCTCGACGCGCTGCTCGAAACGATCTTCCAGCCAGACCATCGGGTATTGCTGCATGCCCTGATACAGCGACAGCGGCAGCGCGCAGCTGCCCACCACCCGGCTCTCATCCTCCAGCACAAACTGATCGATGCCGGCCGCACGTTTTTTCAGGAAGTCGATGGCCAGCCGGTTCTCGAAATCGATGTTCGACGGCTGACCGGTGGCGCGCTTGCCGAAACTCGAGCCCCGGTGATTGGCATGGCCTTCCAGATCCACACTGTTGCGCAGTTGCACCAGCACTTCGGTCTTGCCGGTGCCGGTCATGCCGCCCAGCAACACGAAATCACAGTCGGCCTGGGCGGATTCGAGCGTGTCGATCAGAAAACCCCGCAGCGCCTTGTAGCCACCGCCGATACGCGGGTAATCGATGCCGGCTTCTGTCTTGAGCCACTGCTGGACGATCTGCGAGCGCAGGCCGCCACGAAAGCAATAAAGAAACCCGTCGGGATGCGCCTGGGCAAATTCCGCCCACGCTTGCAGACGCTCGGCCTTGACCGCGCCGGACACCAATTGATGGCCCAGCTCGATGGCGGCCTGCTGACCGTGATGCTTGTAGCAAGTGCCGACCCGCTGCCGCTCGATGTCGTTCATCAGCGGCAGATTGAGCGCCCCGGGAAACGCGCCCTTGTGAAACTCGACCGGCGCACGGGCGTCCATCAGCGGCCGGTCGTTGAGGAAGATGTCGCGGTAGTCGGTGACGTCGATGGACATCAATTCACCTCGACCGCGTGGCTCTGTCGCCCGATCAACTCACCGATTGGCTCAAGAGAGAGGCCGAGTTCGGCTGCGACGGCGAGGAATTCGGCATTGCCTTCAGGGGTGACGGCCACCAGCAGACCGCCGCTGGTCTGCGGGTCGCACAGCACCCGTTTGTGCAACTCCTGGACCCGCCCGACGCGGCCCGAATAACTGTCGAAATTACGCAAGGTGCCACCGGGCACGCAGCCCTGTTCGAGGTAATACTCGATGCTCGAAAGACGCGGCACCCGATCATAAAAAACCCGCGCCGTCAGGTGACTGCCGTCGGACATTTCCACCAGATGCCCGAGCAGCCCGAAGCCGGTGACGTCGGTCATGGCAGTGACCCCGGCCAGTTTGCCGAAACGGCTGCCGGGCTTGTTCAGCGTACACATCCAGTCCCGGGCCACGCCGATGTCGTCGGGACGCAGCTTGCCCTTCTTCTCGGCGGTGGTGAGGATGCCGATGCCCAACGGTTTGGTCAGGTACAGCAGGCAACCGGCGGTGGCGGTGTCGTTGCGTTTCATGAAGCGCTTTTCCACCAGCCCGGTGACGGCCAGACCGAAGATCGGCTCCGGTGCATCGATCGAATGCCCGCCGGCCAGCGGAATCCCCGCCGCATCGCACACCGCACGTCCGCCGCGAATCACGTCTCGCGCCACTTCCGGCGCCAGCACGTTGACCGGCCAGCCGAGGATCGCAATCGCCATCAACGGATCGCCGCCCATGGCGTAGATGTCACTGATGGCGTTGGTGGCGGCGATGCGGCCGAAGTCGAACGGGTCGTCGACGATCGGCATGAAGAAATCCGTGGTCGACACCACCCCGCGCTCGGCATCGATCTCATACACCGCCGCATCATCGCGCGACGCGTTGCCGACCCACAGTTTCGGATCAAGGTTCTGCGCCCCGCTGCCGGCCAGAATCACCTCCAGCACCTTGGGCGAAATCTTGCAGCCACAGCCGGCGCCGTGGCTGTATTGGGTCAGACGGATGGGCTCGGTCATGGGGCAGTCTCCGGGAGGCAGTGGGAGGGATTTTAGCAGAGGGGTCGGCGGGCAAAAAAAAGCCGCCCTTGCGGGCGGCTGAAGTGCTTCGCTCCTGAATCAGAACCCGAGGCTGAAGCTGATGGTCATCGCATGGTCGTTGCTCTCGTTCGACAGCTGCCCCGAATAGCCGATACCGAGCTTGCCGGTCGGGCTGATCTGGAAGTCCACGCCTGCTTCGACCACCGCGCTGTCCTTGGCAATCGGTACGCCCTGGGTGTTGAACGAGGCGCCGCCGTCGATGAAGGTCAGGTCAGCGTCAGGTTTGGTGTCGCCGAAGGCATGCCGCCAGCCGAGGGCCGCGCGCGGGGTAAACTGCCCACCGTTGGCCAGGGTGATGACCTTGCCGGCGCGCACGCCCAGGGTCGAGAAGGTGATGTCCTGATCGGACTCGGCGCGCAGGCGCCCCACTCCGCCTTTCTCCTTGGCCTTGTCGCTGTCATAGTTGACGTACGCCAGGCCGGCGAACGGCTCCAGGGCAATCCCGGCCGCTTCGATGGCATAGCCGACTTCACCGAACACTTGGGCGCTGCGGGCGTCGTAATTGGCCTTCAACCGATCGTTGTAGGCGCCGACGCTGACGTCGCGTTTGGTCTCGATGTCATGCCAGCTGTACGCCGCACCGAGGCGCACCGCCAAGGCATCGAATTGCGAGTTGAGGTACGCCGCCAGGTGGTAGCTCTCGACCGTGGCATTCGAACGACGATCATGGGCATCCAGATCGCTGCGGGTGTAGCCGGCGGCCATGCCGACGCGCCATTGGTCGTCGAGCTGCTTGTCGGTGCCGAGCATGAAACCGCTCAGGTTGCGATCCAGTTTCGCGCTGTTGCTGTCGCCGTCCGACTCGCCCCAGGCGCCGAGCGCGCGGGCCCAGCCGACCATTTCGCCGTGGCAGCCGTTGCTGCTCAGCTGGTTGTCGCTCGGGGCCAGGGCGCGGCGTGGATCATCCGGTGCACTGCACGATGGCTGGCGCATACGGTCGTTGACCGCGTCCCGTACGTAGCGCGAATCCTCGAGAACTGCGCTGGCGGTACTGGCATGGATTTCCCCCGACAGGCTGTCGAAGGCGTTACGTGCGCCCGCCACGCTGAGGTTGATGATTTCGTTCTGCAACGCAGCGCCCGCCGCACCGTTGCGCATCAACGCCGAAGCGGTATTGCGCTGGTTGCGGGTGGCGGCAACGTCGACGAACGAGTTGCCGTTGCGGCTGACCACCAGGTTCACCGCGTTAGCGTCGTACACCAGCGCAGTATTGAGGAACGCGTATTGCGGCAGGTCGGCGGCGCTGAAGGTGCCGGTCACCCCGCCACCGGCGGTGATCAGCGAGTACACGGTATTGCCGGTGAACGGTGCCAGGCTGTTGACCTGCAGACCACCGCTCAGAGTCGCGGTACCACCGACGGCCAGCGGAGTGGCGGTCGGCGAGCTGACAGTCAGGGCCAGCACACCGTCGGCGGCGTTGGTCAGGTTGCCGGCGACACTCAAGGTGCCGTCCTCGCCACCGGAAGCCACCACGCCATGGTTGACCACCGACCCGACGCTACCATTACCGCTCAGGCCCGCGCCATTGGCCACGGTGACCTGGCCGGCGAGGGACGCCCGCGCCGCACGGCTGCCGACTTGCAGCACGCCCTGATCCACCGCCACGGTGCCGCTGAAGGGTTGATCACCGGTCAGCAGCAAGCGCGCGGCACCGCGTTTGGCCAGGGCGCCGACACCGCTGAGGCGTCCGTTGAACTGGCCGTTGGCGTTCTGCTGGAACACCAGCGAGGCGTTGTTGAGGATGTTGCCCTGCAGGCTGGTGGTATTACCGATCAGCGTACCGCCGCTGACCGTGGTCCCGCCGCTGTAGGTGTTGGCGCCGCTGAGGACCAGAGTGCCGGAATCCAGTTTCTCGATACCGCCACTGCCCACCAGCGGTGCGGAAATTTCCGCGCTGCCACCGGCATTCACCCGCACCGGAGCGAGGCTGCCACCCGGGCCGTTGACCGGGGTCAGCGTACCGCCAGCACCTGGAACCAGGCTGTAACCGCTGGAGAGGAACTGCAACCCGGTAAAGTTCTGATTGCCTTGCACCGTGACCGTGCCGCTCTGCCCGCCGAACACGGCGAACTGACCGTTCGACGCCAGCGCCTGAGTACCGCTCGGATCGGTCCAGTTGGTGCCCGGCCCCCACACGCCGCTGCCGCCACCGATGCTGCCGTCCGGGTTGGTGGTGCCGCCGTTCCAGAACTGCACTTCACCCGGGGTGTTCTGCACCAGCAGGTTGACCTGATTGGCCAGCGCGGTCTGCAGGGTCAGGTTGGCCGCCGACACCGGCAGGCTGCCGTAGACCAGACCGTTGTCGGTCAGGCTGCCGCCGTAGCTGAACAGTTGATAGACCCCGGTGCCGAAGCCGCCGGCATTGCTGATATTCAGCGTGCCGTCGAGGGTCAGGTTGCCGGCGACGTTGACCACTGTGGTGGAACTGGCGGCCGAGCCGAGGGTGAAGTCCAGGTTGGTGCCCGACGACAACGCCAGCGAACCGACCGACAACGGCGTTGCAGCGCCGCCGCCATTCAGTGTCGCACCATTGGCCAGTTGCACGGCGCCGCCGAACTGGCCGCTGCCGCCGATCGCCGCCCCACTGGCAACGTTGACGCTGGCACTGTTGAACACACCGTTGACGTTCAGCGAACCGGCCTGCACCGCGGTGTTGCCGGTAAAGGTGTTGTTGCCGGTCAGCAGCAAGGCGCCGGTGCCGGTTTTGTTGAGTGTGCCGACGCCCGTCAGGTTGCCGGTGTAGCTGCCGTCGCTGTTCTGCTCGAAGGTCAGCGTCGCGTTGTTGGCGATGGCGCCTTGCAGGCTGCTGGTGTCGCCACGGGTGCTGCCGCCGTTCAGCGTCGTACCGCCGCTGTAGGTATTGGCACCGCTAAGGACGAGGTCGCCACTGCCGTTTTTCACCAGACTGCCGCTGCCGGTGATTGCACCGATCAGCGTGGTGTTCTGGTTGCCGGCCAGGGTCAATTCCGCACCCAGGTTGATGGCATTGGCCAGTTGCAGCGCAGAGGTGCTGTCGAGGGTGCCATTACCCAGCACGCTGAGGGCGCCGCTGCTGATCGCGCTGTTGTTGCCCAGGATCAGCGAGCCGCCGGACAGTTGAGTACCGCCGCTGTAAGTGTTGCTGCCGTTGAGGGTCAGGCTCGATGCGCCGGCCTTGATCAGACTGCCGCTGCCGCTGACCACACCGCCGAGGGTCAACGCATTGGAGCCGGCAACGGTGAGTCCGCCGTTGAGCACCACATCGTTGGCCAGGCTGACCGCTGCGTTGCTGTCCAGCGCCGTGCCGTTGGCGGCGGTCAACACGCCGGTGCCGAGGGCTGAGTTGTTGCCGACCACGATTTTGCCGCCATTGAGCGCGGTGCCGCCGGTGTAGCCGTTGGCGGCGTTGAGCACCAGGGTGCCGGTGTCGTATTTGCCCAGTGTGCCGGCGCCGTTGAGCGCCACGCCCACGGTGGCGGTGACGTTCGGATCGACCCGCACGGTGGCATTGCCCAGCGACCCGTTGACCAGATTCAGCGAACCGGCCGTGCCGTTCTGCAGGCTGTAGCCATCGGTGACGAACTGCATGCCGGTGATGGTTTGCGCGCCGTTCACCGTGACGGTGCCCGCCGTGCCCTGGAACACCGCGAAGTTGTTGGTCCAGGCCTGATTGGTGGTGCCGTTGACGTCGGTCCAGTTGGTGGTGCCGGTGCCCCAGGTGCCGCTGCCGCCATCCACCGAACCGTTGGCGACCAGTTGGTTGCCGTCCCAGAACTGCACGGTAACGCCCGGTGCGGTGACCAGCAGGTTGATCTGGTTGGCCAGCGCGGTTTGCAGGGTCAGGTCGCCCGGGGTGACGCTGCCCGGCACGGTGCCGATCAGCATGCCGTTGTCGGTCAGGCCGCCGGTGTAGTTGATCAACCGGTACACGCCGCTGCCGAAGCCGCCGATGTCGCTGACGTTGAGGGTACCGTCGAGCGTCAGGTTGCCGCCGACGTTGACCAGCGCGTTGCCGCCACCGGAAACCGGTGTGCCGAGGCCGACATCGAAGTTGGAGTTGGCGTTGAACACCAGCGAATTCACCGACAGGGTGCTGCCGGTGGCGCCGGCCAGATTACCGCCATCCGCCACGGTCACGGCTCCACCGAGCGAGCCGCCGCCGGTCAGGGTGCCGCCGCTGTTGACCAGCACACTGGTGCTGTCCAGCGAGCCGCTGACGTTCAAGGTGCCGGCGTTGACCGTGGTGCTGCCGGTCAGGCTGTTGAGGCCGGTCAGGGTCAGCGTGCCGGTGCCGAGTTTGCTCAACTCGCCGGTACCGGTGAGCACACCGTCAAAAATGCTGCTGGCGTTGTTGCCGCCGATGCTCAGCGTGTTGCCGCCGCCGATCAGCGCGGTGCCGCTGCCGGTCAGGCTGGCGAGGCTGCCGGAGCCGCCGAGATTGAGGGTCGCCGCAGCGCCAAGATTGACTCCGGCATTGCTGCCCAGTGCCGAGTTGCCCAGGGCGGTCAGGCTGCCGGATTGCACATCAAAGGTGCCGCTGAAGGTGTTGTTGCCGGACAGCGTCAGGTCGGCCAGACCGTTCTTGGTCAGGGTGCCGGCCCCGGCGATCACGCCTCCGAGGGTCAGGTTGTTGTTGCCGGCCACGCTCAGGTTGGCATTGACGTTGAGGTTGTTGGCCAGCACCAGCGGCGCCGTGGTGTCGAGGGTCGAAGCGCCCGCCACGGTCACCGCGCCGGAACCCAGGCCTGCCGAGGTGCCGAGGGTCACGGTGCCGGCGTTCAGCGTGGTGCCGCCGCTATAGGTGTTGATGCCGTTGAGGGTCAGATTGGAGGCGCCGTTCTTGATCAGACCGCCAGTGCCGCTGACCACACCGCTGAGCGCTACGTCGCTGTTGCCGGTATTGGTCAGGTTGGCGTTGAGCACCACGTTGTTGCCCAGCGACACCGAGGTGTTGCTGTCCAGCGCCGAGGCGCCCGCCACGGTCAGGTTGCCCAGACCGAGAGCGCCGTTGCTGCCGGCGGTCAGGGTGCCGGCGTTGAGGGTGACGCCGCCGAGGAAGTTGTTGGCCCCGCTCAGGATCAGGTTGGCCGCGCCGTTCTTGGTCAGGCTGCCGGCGCCGTTGATCGCAGCGCTGAGTGTCAGATCGTTGCTGCCGACGATACCGAGGTTGCCCGCCAGGTTGATCGCGTTACCCGCCGTGACAGCACTGCTGGCATCCAGGGTAGTGCCGTTCGCCGCGTTCAGGGTGGCCGAGCCCAGCGCGCTGTTCGACGCCAGAATCAGACCGCCCGCGTTCAATGCCACCGGGCCGAGGAAGGCGTTGTTGCCGCCGAGGGTCAGGTTGGCCGAGCCGTTCTTGATCAGCCCGCCGGTGCCGTTGATCACACCGTTGAGGGTCAGCGCGTTGCTGCCAAGGATCGTCAGGTTGCCGTTGAGCGTGGTCGCGTTGGTCAGGGTCACGGCAGTGTTGCTGTCCAGTTGCGTGCCAGCATTGGCGATCAACGCACCGCTGCCCAGCGCGGTGTTGTTGCCGACCACGATTTTGCCGCCATCGAGTTGCGTGCCGCCGGTGTAGCTGTTGGCGCCATTGAGTACCAGGGTGCCGCTGTCGAGTTTATTGAGAATGCCGCTGCCGTTGATGTTCACGCCGACCGTGGCAGTCACGCCCGGATCAACGCGCATCGCCGTGGTGCCGCCGGCACCGTTGACGGCGGTCAGCAGTCCCGAGGTGCCGTTGACCACGTTGTAGCCATCGGTGAGGAACTGCATGCCGGTGAACAGTTGCGTGCCATTGACCGATACCGTGCCGGCCGTGCCCTGGAACACCGCGAAGTCGCCGGCCCAGGTCTGATTGACCAGACCATTGGCGTCGGTCCAGTTGGTGCCGGCGCCGTTCCAGGTACCGCTGCCGCCATCGACAGTACCGTTGGCGATGGTCTGGCTGCCGTCCCAGTAACGAATGTCCGAATTCGGCGCCGAAACCTGAATGTTGATCTGATTGGCGACCCCGGTCTGCACCACCAGATCGCCCAGCCCATAACCGACCGGCACGCTGGCAACGTCCAGGCCCAGATTGGTCAGGGCACCGGTGTAGTTGAACAGACGATACACACCGACGCCGAAACCACCGGCATCGGTGACGTTGAGATTACCGTCGAGGGTGAGGTTGCCGCCGACGTTCATCAGTGACGTGGTCGATGGCGTCCCCAGCGCCGCATCGACATTGCTGCCGGCTGCGAGCGTCAATGATCCGGCCGAGAGTGTATTACCCGACGACAGGGCCAGGTGACCGCCACTGTTGATGGTCATCGCGCCGAGCGCCGAACCGTTACCAGTGAGGGTGGCGCCGGTATTGACGTTGACCTGGGCACTGGCCAGCGAACCGCTGAGGTTCAGGGTACCGCCGTTGACGGCGGTGTTGCCGATGATGCCGTTGATCCCGGTCAGGTTCAGGGTGCCGGTGCCGACCTTGGTCAGGCCGCCGTTGCCGCTGAGGTCGCCGTCGAAGATGCTGGTGCTGCTGACCCCGCCCACGGTCAATGTGTTGCCGCCGCCGATCTGCACGCTGCCGCTGCCGCTCAGGCCATTGAGGCTGGCGTTGCTGCCGAGGTTGAGACTGGCGCCGGCGCTGACGTTGGCGCCGGAGGTGTTGCCCAGCGCCCCGCTGCTGAGGGTGGTGACGCTGCCGGCAGCAATGTTCAGCGCGCCGGTGAAGGTGTTGTTGCCGCTGAGGGTCAGGTCGTCCAGGCCGGTTTTGGTCAGGCTGCCGGCGCCGTCGATCACGCCACTGAGGGTCAGGCCGTTGTTGCCGGCCAGGGTCAGCCCGGCATCGAGGGTGATGTTGTTGCCGAGGGTGAAAGCGCTGCTGTTGTCCAGCGTCGCGGCGCCACCGACGGTGAGCGTGCCGCTGCCCAATGCGCCGGGCGCGCCGAGGGTCAGGGTGCCGGCGTTGAGGGTGGTGCCGCCGCTGAAGGTGTTGGTGCCGTTGACGGTCAGGTTGGCCGCCCCGTCCTTCACCAGTTGGCCGGTACCGCTGAGCACGCCGCCGAGGGTCAGGTTCTGCGTGCCGCCGACGCTCAGCGCCGCATTCAGCACGACCGCATTGGCCAAGCTGACCAGCGGCGAACTGCTGTCGAGGGTTGCCGCCCCGCCGACCGTCAACGCACCGGTGCCGAGCGCCGAGCTGTTGCCAACGGTCAGGGTGCCAGCATTCAGTGTGGTGCCGCCGGCGTAGGTGTTGGTGCCATTGAGATTCAGATTGGCCGCGCCGTTTTTCACCAGACTGCCGGCGCCGGCGACGGTTCCGGTAAGGGTCAGGTCCGCGCTGCCGCCCACATTGAGCGCACCGGCGAGGTTGACCTGATTGCCCAGAGTGACGGCGGTGTTGGTGTCCAGCGTGGTGCCGGCCGCTGCGTTCAGTGCACCGCTGCCCAGCGCGGTGTTGCTGCCGACAATCAGTTTGCCGGCGTTCAGCGCGGTGTTGCCGAAGTAGGTGTTGGCGCCGTTGAGGATCAGATCGGCCGGGCCGCTTTTGGTCAGGCCGCCGACCCCGGAGACCACGCCCGCGAGGGTCAGTGCGTTGCTGCCACCGATGGTCACGTTGCCGCCGAGGTTGACGTTGTTGGCCAGGCTGGTCGCGGTGCTGGCATCCAGTGTGGTGCCGTTGGCGGCGTTGAGTACGCCAGTGCCGAGGGCGGTGTTGGAGCCGACGACCAACGTCCCGGCGTTCAGCGAAGTAGCGCCGGTGTAGGTGTTGTTGCCGGTCAGGGTCAGGGTCGAAGCACCGGTCTTGATCAGGTTGCTGCCGCCGCTGATCACGCCGCCCAGAGTCAGCGGGTTGGCGCCGCCGGTGGTGAGGTTGGCGTTCAGCGCAATGGCGTTGTTCAGCGTCACGTTGGCGCTGCTGTTGAGCGTGCCACCCGCCCCGCCCACGGTCAGCGTGCCGGTGCCGAGTGCCGCGCCGTTGCCGACGGTCAGGCTGCCGGCGTTGAGTGCGGTGCCGCCGGTGAAGGTGTTGGCGCCGTTGAGGGTCAGGTTGGCGGTGCCGTTCTTGATCAATTGACTGGCGCCGCTTATCACCCCGCCAAGGGTCAGTGCATTGCTGCCGCCGATCCCCAGATTGTTGTTGAGAATGACGTTGTTGTTCAGCGTCACCGCGGTATTGCTGTCGAGGGTTGCCGCGCCGCCGACGGTGATATTGCCACTGCCGAGCGCAGCGTTGGCGCCCGCCGTAATGGTGCCTGCGTTCAACGCAATAGCACCGAGAAACGTGTTGGTGCCGTTGAGAATCAGGTTCGCCGCGCCGTTCTTGGTCAGCCCGCCGCTGCCGCTGACCACGCCGCCGAGGGTCAGGTTGGCGCTGCCACCAATGTTCAGGTTACCGCCGAGGGCGACCGCGTTGCTCAGCGCCACGGCGGTGCTGGCATCGAGGGTGGTGCCCGCCGCCGTGGTCAGCGCGCCGGTGCCCAGCGCGGTGTTGGAGCCGACGATCAGCGTCCCGGCATTCAGTGCCGTGCCGCCGGAGAAGGTGTTGTTGCCGCTGAGGGTCAGGTTTGCGGTGCCGTTCTTGATCAGGTTGCCGGCGCCGCTGATGACCCCGCTCAAGCCCAGTGCCTGAGTACCACCGATGGTCAGATCCGCCGCCAGCGCCACCGCGTTGGCCAGGGTCACGGCGGTGGTCGCATCCAGCGTAGTGCCGGCCGCTGCGTTCAACGCGCCCGTGCCGAGGGCGGTGTTGCTGCCGACGAGCAAGCTGCCACCATTGAGCGCGGTGGTGCCGCTGTTGGTGTTGTTGCCGGTCAGGGTCAGGCTGGCGCTGCCGCTCTTGGTGATCGCCCCGGTGCCGGACACGACGCCGGCCAGGGTCAGGGCATTGCTGCCGAGCACGTTCAACGCACCGGTGATGCCGACGTTGTTGGCCAGGGTCACGTTGCCGGTGCTGTCGAGACTGGTGCCGTTGCTGGTGTTGAGTACACCGGTGCCCAGGGCGTTGTTATTGCCGACGCGCAAGGTGCCGGCGCTGAGGCTGGTGTTCCCGGTGTAGGTGTTGATGCCGTTGAGGGTCAGGCTGCCGCTGCCGGTCTTGGTCAGGTTGCTGGCACCGCTGATCACCCCGCCCAGGGTCAGCGCTCCGGTGCCGGTTGCGGTCAGGGTGCTGTTGAGCGTGATCGCGTTGGCCAGCGAAATCGGCGTCGTTGCCGAGATGCTCGAAGCGCCACCGACCGTAATGCCGCCAGTGCTGAATGCCGAGTTGTTACCCACAAGCACGGTGCCGCCGTTGAGCACGGTGTTGCCGGTGTAAGTGTTGATGCCGTTGAGGTTGAGCTGACCGCTGCCAATCTTGGTCAAACCGCCAGTACCGGAAATCACGCCGTTCAGGGTGGTGCCGTTAATGCCCTGCAAGGTCAGGCCGCTCGCGCCCAGATTGATCTGGTTGGCCAGCGACAGTCCCGCATTGCTGGCCTGAAGAATCCCGCCGTTGGACGTCAGCACACCGCTGCCGAACGCGGCGTTGTCGTTGAACTGCGCGACACCGCCATTGAGTGTGGTCGCCCCGCTGACCAACGGCCCCTGCAAGGTCCAGGTGCCGCTGTTGAGGGTCAGGTTGTTGAAGTTGACGTAGGTCGCGCTGGACGCAGTGCCGGTCCCGCTGACGCCACCACCGACGCCGATCGGGTTTTGCAGGATCAGCGTGTTGGTGCCCCCCGCGCCGCCATCGATGGTGCCGGTCGGGGCAAAGGTCAGGTTGATGCCGACCAGGCCACCGAGGCCGACGGACACTTGCACACCGTCACCGACGTTAACGCTGGAACCGGTGATCGCGTAGAAGGTGTTGGTGCTGCCCGCGCCCATCGACACACCGCCGGTGATGTTACCGGCGTTGGTGAAGGTGTTGCCTGCTGCCGACGTCTCGAACGCAATCCGGCCGTTGATCGTGCCGCTGGCACTGTTGGTCATGTTGACTTGCGAGCCGCCATACACCCCGACCACCGGGGTATCGGCCAGGGTGATGCCGCCGACCGACAGCCCTGTGGACGTAATGGTGCCGTTGTTGGTAATGGTCGTGGTACCCGCCGCCGCGTTGTTCACGCCGATAGCCAGGCCGTCAATGCTGGTCAGGTTGAGGCCGAGCAACATCCCCGTGCCACGCATGATCCCGCTGGCATTGTTGACCACGCTGACCGTGCTGGTCGCGCCGGTGCCGATGAATGCACCGCCACTGAGGATCGACACCAGGCCCAGCAAGGCCGGGTCGACGGTGCCGGAGTTGTTCAGGGTGATATTGGCCCCGGTCAGGTTGATGACCTTGCCGCCCAGCGTCGCATTCATCTGCGCGCCCGAGTTGACGTTGACCGTCAGGCCGCTGGTGGCACTGCTGTAGTCATTGAGAAACAGCGGCAGGGTCGGGACGCCCGAACAGGTAATCGTGGAGCCCGCCGCCGAGCAGGTGGCGAACGCCTGCTCGCTGACACCACCGAACAAGAGTCCGGCGACGCTCAGATGCACAGCAAGGGACAGTGGGGAAAAACGCGAAACGAGGGCGACACCAAACCTTGCTTCCACGGGTTACTCCTTTCGTGGCCGATTTCGTCCTTGAAGGCGTGCAACTGCGGCAAGATCCAACACGCGTATCAAGCGTATGACGGTCATCAGATAAACCGTCCCATTCCAGACACACGCTAGTTGATGCCCTGCGATGGGGCACCGGTTAAATAGTGTTAATACTTTTGTGCGATAAGGCCCTGCGCCGATACTTCCGGCCGTTCTGAGCAAGGGCTTGAGGACGATTTGAGGCGCTTTTGCGGGGAGTTGATCGAATCGCCAGGTAAACCCGTGAATCAATCGATTTTTCAGTGGTTTGGAAAACTGGTACGGCTTGTGCAAACGTTTGCTAGTCGCTAATGACCGCGTTTTCGTTACAAAACCGTACAGGGCCCATCATTTCGGGCCTTGATCTGCAAAAAGGACTTTGAATGTACGTTTCTTACTGCCACCGCCGTCGCGGTGCACGCACCTTTGCTGTTTCCCTGCTACTGGCCGGCGTTACCGGAGTTCTCAGTCACACCGCGCTGGCGCAACCTGCCCTGCCCGAGGAATCCGCCCAGGGAGAAGCCCTCAGCCCTGAAGCCAGCCCGCCGCAAAAAGGCGCGTACCTGTCGGACTGGTACAACCAGGACCTGATGCTGATCGGCAGCAAGGACATCAGCTTCGGCCCGCAACCGGCCGACGACATCTACCTGGAATACGAGTACTTCGGGCGCAAAGGTCCGTTCGAGCTGTACGGCTACATCGACATTCCGAAGATCTTCAACATCGGCAACAGCCACGACAAAGGCGTGTGGGATCACGGCTCGCCGGTGTTCATGGAGCACGAGCCGCGCATCTCCATCGACTACCTCGCCGGCCGCAGCCTGGCCATCGGGCCGTTCAAGGAATGGTACGTGGCGTTCGACTGGATCTACGACCACGGCAGCCGCAAAGAGAACCGCGCCAACACGCTGTACAGCGGCTTCGGCACCGACATCGACACCCATTCACGGGTCAATCTGTCGGCCAACCTGTACGGGCGCTACCAGTGGGAAAACTACGGGGCCAGCAACGAATATTCGTGGGACGGCTACCGCGCGCAGCTCAAGTACATCGTGCCGATCGACAAATTCAGCAACGGCGCTTCGCTGACCTACATCGGCTTCACCAACTTCGATTTCGGCTCGGACATCCACAAGGACAACCCGGCGCGCACCGCCAATGCCACGGTGGCGACCAACGTCTTGCTGTACTCGTTCACCCACTTGCGCTTCACTTTGGTCGGCCGTTACTTCCACAACGGCGGCAACTGGGAGGACGGCAGCGAGCTGAACTTCGGCGACGGCAACTTCCGGGCGCGTTCCAATGGCTGGGGGTATTACGCGGGGGTCGGGTATCAGTTCTGATCCCGCCCCTTTCAAGGCTGAACATACTGGCGAGACTGCTCGCGTTGACGCCTACAGAACAATACAGCGCATCAGGTATACAAACCCGCCGCCCCGTTTGATCGGGACGGCGGGTTTTGTCGTTTCGGGCACAAATCAACGCAGTGTTGAAGAGTGTTGAAGATTATGTCCGCAAAGCCACGCGACCTTGCGCCTTTGCCTACGCATCCGCCAGAATCCGCCGGCTTGTGCGCCTTGGGGGCGGGTTCTATTGTTTGGCGGTCGCTGAAAAACAGCGATCGGGTTTAGCGACTCGAATCATAAATAGGTGCATCAGCGCTCCATGCTTTGTCGCAGGCTCAACGTCTGCAACTCCGCTATGGTGGCTGTATGCGGGAGACCCTCGGGTCTGCCGGGTGCCTATAACCGGTTCGCTAACCTGCGTACAGCCGCCACCTTCCTGTTTAGCGACAGCTCCGGGCGGCTCCACTCTTATAGGAGCTTCACCATGATCAAACCCACACCCAATCCACCCGAAACCGACCCCACCTCGCCCTACGAAACCCTCGACTCCAAGAAATTCCACGAAGCCGCCGAACGCGCCCTCGATCACTATCTCAATCCACTGCTCCCCCGAAAACCCCTGCTCAAACACAACACCCGCTACCTCATCGCCCCCGGCATCGACAACGAAGAACTGCTGGCCGACGCCTGCGAAACTCTGACCTCGGCCAAGGTGATGGCCAATGACTTCGCCGGGCTGGTGGATGGCCCGCAGCGGCATGTGCTGTCGGGGATTGCGCAACTGATCATGCTGGGTGAGCTGGCGGTGAATCGGGTGCTGGATAATCTGGAAGTGAAGACTGAGGCGTCCGCTGCAGCCTGATCGATTGATCGACTGATCGTTCCCACGCTCTGCGTGGGAATGCAGCCCGGGACGCTCCGCGTCCCAAAGAGCGGACGCAGAGCGTCCATTGAGGCATTCCCACGCAGAGCGTGGGAACGATCTAATGCATTGGTGTCGCTCAGGGAATCAGGATGACCTTGTCGCCACTGCCCTGATTCACATCGGCATAGCGCGCCAGCCCTTCGGCCAGCGGCGCTTCCACCAGCCCTTGCGGCAGTGGCAGCAGGTCTTCGTCGAAGAACCGGCCAAACTGTTCCAGCATCGCCGCGCAGGCTTCAACGCCATACAGCAACGAGTTGATGCCGACCACCGAACCGCCCTTGCGATACAGCGCCAGCGCCGGCAACTGCACATGCCCATCGACTGGCGCAGCGATGATCGCGATCCGCCCGAACGGTGCCAACGCCGGCACCGACGCTGGCAGCCAGAACCCGGTGGTGTCGAAGATCACGTCGGCACCGCCGCGATACACCGCGTTGACCTGCGCACCGAGATCCTCGGGTTTATCCAGCTGAATCGTCTGATAACCCTGCGCCTGCAAATCCTTGACTTGCTCCGGCCGCCGCGCCGCCGCCAGCAACTGCGCGCCACGCACCCTGGCCAGCGCCAGTGCTGCCGTCGCCACCGCCCCGCCGCCAATCACCAGCAAACGGGTTTCGGCGCTGACCAGACTGCGCTCCAGCGCATCCCACGCTGTGGTGTAAGGCACGCCGAGGCTGGCGGCCTGGGTGAAACTCAGGTGCGAAGGTTTATGCGCCACGCCACTGGCCGGCAGTTTGACGAACTGCGCATGGGAGCCATCGGCGAAAAAGCCCAGCTCACGCCCGGTGCCCCAGACCTCCTGACCGATCAACGCCTGCGGCCCTTCGACCACCACCCCGGCAAAGTCCCGACCGGGAATACGCGGCAACGTGGTGTAGGGGAAACGCCCGAGCACGTTCTTCACGTCGCTGGGGTTGAGGCCCGCGGCCCTGATCTGCACCAGCACCTCGTCAGCGCCCGGCACCGGCGTCGGCACCTCGACGAAGCGCAGGGACGACAGGTCGCCGGTTTTATCGAATTGCAGTGCTTTCATGGAAATCTCCACCGAAGGAAAAAGACAGGATTCAGGACAGCCAGCCACTGACCAGTTGCCGGCCCATCGGCCACAACTGCTCGCCCGCCAGCATGCCCAGCAGGCCCACCAGCGCAATGGTCGGCGGCGCCGGAGAACGGACATCCAGCGCGCCATACAGCAGGCCGACACCCAGACCGACGCCCAGTGAAATCAGGTAATTCATGGGATCACTCCGCCACAAAAAAGGAATGGGTAGAGTCTAGGGAAAGGCGGCGACCGGCATCGGCCAAGGACTTCTGAATTTCTGCCAAATCAGCCGGCAAGCGGCCCGCCGTCGAACTGCGAAGGCGCGACACCCAGTTCCCGACGGAACATGTCGCTGAAACTGCTCGGCGAATAACCCAGCTCCCGGGCAATCGCGCTGACCGGCACGCCCTGAATCAACTCCGCCACCGCCGTTGCCAATTGCACCTGACGTCGCCACTCGGCAAAGCCCATGCCCAGCCCTTCCTTGAACAACCGCGCCAGGGTGCGCACGCTGGCCCCGGCGTTTTCGGCATGTTGTTCAAAAGGAATATCCAGCGACGGCGCGGCCATCACCGCCTGACACAGACTCATCAGCCGCCGGTCGGCGTCGTCCGGCAACGGGATTTTCAACTGCGAACGCCTTGCGCGTTTCAGCTCCAGCAGCGCCAGCCCGACCAGCGCCTCGTAATACTCGGCATCACCGCTGTCGCCCTGCGCCACCAGACCGACAATCAACTCGCGCAGCAGCCCGCCGACCTCGATCACCTGCACCGTCTGATCCAGCGTCGCCGCCAGCGCCGGGCGCAGGTAGATATTGCGCATCTGCAAATCCGACACCACCCGAATCCCGTGCGGCACCCCCGGCGGCAACCACACCGCCCGCTGAGGGGGCACCACCAGCGCCTCGTGGGGGGTCTCGACCCACATCACCCCGCTCATCGCATACAGCAACTGCCCCCAGACATGCTCATGCGGCTCGATGAACAGACCACGCGGATACGTACGCGCCAGCGGTTGCACCGGCACATCGGTATCACTCAGATCGGGGGGTGCAGCGAGGGCCATGGCGAGCGTTCATCGGGGTTGGCGGAAGCACTATGGTAACCAGTCCGACCGGAACCTCGCCATTGATAGATACCGTCGGACAATCCGAGTGAATTTTCCCGGAGCCCAGCGATCCTTCTATTACCACAGGGAGGAAGATGGGCTTTATGAACAACGCAAAACTGTACGTCATCGATTACACCCTTCACGGCGCGCCAAAGTCGTTCATTATCCGCTCGGACAAAATGGACAACACCGAGGCGTGGCACTGGGCAAGCTGCGACGCAGGGGTCGGCCGCATCCCGCGTTTCGGCCGGGAGAAAGTGCAAAAGACCAGCAAGCCGATGGCAGAAAAATTCGGCGTGGAAAACGTCACATGGCGACCGGCCAGCTAAGCTTGCGCGCAGGCGGGAACTATTTCGGGGGATTACACATGACAACCATCAACAGCCCCGCGCACCTGGACTACGGCCTGGACACCCTCTTTGGCCGCATCACCAAAAGCGTCGACTGCCCGGTTGGCCTGGAACCCGTCGAAAACGACCCCTACCGCTTCGCCCTGCGCGTCCCGGCCCCCTTGCCGGAAGACCTTGAACAGGCCAAAACCATCGTCGTCAACGTCGAAGGCCGCCGCCTGCACGGCAACGTCCGCCACACCGAACGCCTGGACGACGACAGCCTGAAACTGGAAGTGGAGCCCGACTAGGCTCCACTTATTCCATACCCGAGATTACTTGGGATGCGCACACTGACACCCCTTGCCCGAACACTCCTCACCACTCTTGTGATGATGCGCACAGGCCTCACAGCAATAATGCTTCCCGTGCGCCACATAAGAATGCTCACCCTCCTTGATCGTACAACGACATCCCGGACAATCGCATTTTCTATCTGACATGGAACAGACTCCTTCGGTGGTGGTTGTCTGAGGCCGAAAGAACAGCCGTGCTACCAGTGTAGAACGTGAAAACCACCTAACCTCCCAACCCACACCACTCACCACTAACCACTCACCCTTCAACCATCCCCCCACCACTCACCACGATGAGCGTTAGCTCGAGTACCGCTTTTGATCTCAAGGCCCGTCGGCAGGCTGAGTGGAGGGATTGATCCGGGGGTGGGAGCGCAGCGACCGTGCGGCGCAGCCGCATGCATCGAGAGGAGGTGCAGCGAAGCAAACCGTAGGCGATGCCCCCGGATCAATTCCGGAGCGAAGGGACACCGAGCCACAGCGAGGTGCCGAACGTCAGGGCCCAAGACCTTTGGTTACTTTGGGGCGTTTGCCAAAGTGACTCGCTGTAAGAGCGAAACCGCCAGCAGCCGCACCCGAAGAAACGGATATTCACTCACTCAATCAATCAATCAGAACCCCGAACACTACTGCGATACATGAAAACCAGCGCCAACCCGAGACAAACCATCGCCAAAACTCGACTAGAAGACAGCTCAATCGCCGGATTCCCCAACCACCCAAAATTATCAATCAACATCCCCATCCCCAACTGCCCGACAATCACCGCCACCGTCGCCACAGCCGTCCCCACCCGAGGCACCGCCCCCACCATCACCATCATATAAACCACCCCAAACAGCGCCCCGCTCAACTGCCACTTCGGCACCTCCAGCAAACTCACCGCCTGAGCAGGCTCAAAAAACAAAATCAACAACCCCGTAGAAACAGCGCCGACGACAAACGTCAACAAACTGCTGCGCAACACCCCAACGGTCTCCCCCAACCGCCCATTGATCGCCGCCTGCACACTCAACACCGCACCGGCCAACACCACCACCGCCAACAAAATAACCAGACTCATCACTCACCCCCGCGCAATCAAAACCAAAGCCGCGACAATCAACCCCAACGCCAGCCACCGCTCAGCATTGACCTTCTTGCGCGTAGCCCCAAACCAACCGAAATGGTCAATCAACACACTCTTGCCAACCTGCCCCGACAAAATCGCAATCATCGTCATCGCAATCCCGATATGCGGCGTCGCCAGCGTCAACACCACCACATACATCGGCCCCAGAAAACCGCCGATCAACTGCCAGCGCGGCAGATCGATCAGCGCCGGCCCCTTCTGCGGCCCCGCAAACAGCAACAACAAAAACAGAATCGCCGAGCCCACCCCGAAGATGCTCAAGGTCGCCCACAAATGCCCGACCTGCTCACCCAACGGCCCCAGCAACCCCGCCTCCACCGACAAACCCATGCCAGCCAGAATCACCAGCGGCAACAGCAACAAACGCAAACCAGGCCGCGCTACCGGCGCCGGCGCGGCACTCACTTCATCAAACGACTGCATCTGAAAAACCTCTGAAGGAAACGATGGCGCGGATTATCGGCTGGCGCAGCTGTGCGATAAATGGGAGCATCCGGACAACACTTTTGCGCAACTCGCACAGCAGGACAGACGATGCACGGGCTCAACGAACTGGGATTCAAGGCTTTAAGGCTGTTTGTGGCGGTGCTCGACCACGGCAGTTTTTCCGAAGTCGCCCGCCGCGAGGGCGTGGCGCCCTCCTCGATTTCCCGGCAGATCCAGTTGATGGAGCAGGCGCTGAACCAGCAACTGCTCTACCGCCACACCCGCGCGGTCACGCCGACCGAGGCCGGGCGCATGCTCGGCCACCACGCCCGGCTGGTGCTGGTACAACTGGAAGAGGCCGAACAGGCGTTGCAGGAACAGCAAAGCGAGCCGACCGGCCTGGTGCGGATAAACGCCCCGGTGGTGTTCGGCCAGCGCCACCTGACGCCATGGCTCGGCGGTTTGTGCGAGCGCTATCCGAAGCTGCAACTGGATATCCAGCAGACCGACCACTACATCGATCCGCTGCAGGAAGGCGCCGATCTGCTGTTTCGCATCGGCCCGCTGCACGACTCAAGCATGCAGGCGCGGATCCTCGCGCCGCACCGGTTTCAGGTCGCGGCCAGTCCCGCGTATCTCAAGCGTTTCGGCACGCCCCGGCATCCCGAAGACCTCGCCCGCCACCAGTGCCTGGCCTACAAGGGCGCGACCGGTCAGCAGCGCTGGTTCTTCCGTCAGGGTCAGGGCGAGTGGACACCCTATGCAGTCAAGGGCCCGATTACCGGCAACCATGCGGACACGTTGACCCAGGCCGCTGTGCAAGGGCTGGGGCTGGTGATGTTTCCGTCATGGCTGATCGGCGAGGCGGTGCGCGAGGGCACGCTGGTGCCGGTGTTGGGGGATTATCAGGTGTCGAACAGTGTCGAGCCGCAGCAGATTGCGGTGCTGTGGCCGGGGAGCCGGCGGTTGTCGGTGAAGGTGCGGACGGTCATCGACTTTTTTATCGAGTGCTTTGGCGAAGTCCCCTACTGGGACAGACCCTGAGCTCGCCAAAGTCAAAAGCCAGCCCTCACCCTAGCCCTCTCCCGGAGGGAGAGGGAACCGAACGGGGGATATTCGAGAGATACGCCGACATGAGCGATCGGCTGTGAATCCATAATCGACACGATTTTTCAGGTCGATGTATGACGCAAGACACTGCGGTCAGTCCCCTCTCCCTCCGGGAGAGGGTTAGGGTGAGGGGGCCTTTGGGGGTCAGATCCGGAACTGCCCCACCAACTTCCCAAGCCGCTGCCCCAACTCCGCGAGACTGCGCGAGGTCTGCGCCCCCAACTGTGTCTCATCCGCCACGTTATCCACCGCCACCGCAATCTGGTGCACGCTGCGGTTGATCTCTTCGGCCACCGCCGTCTGCTCTTCAGCGGCACTGGCAATCTGCGCGTTCATCGAGTTGATGGTCGCAATCAGATCCGCCATCGCATCCAGCGAAGCCCCCGCCTGATTGGCCTGGGCCGACGTGCCGTCACCCGCCTCGCTGGAACGGCGCATCGCTTCAACCGCCGACTGCGTACCCGCCTGCAAGCGGTCGATCATGCCCTGAATTTCCTGCGTACTGATCTGCGTGCGCGAAGCCAGTGCCCGCACCTCGTCCGCCACCACCGCAAACCCGCGCCCGGCCTCGCCGGCCCGGGCGGCTTCGATGGCGGCGTTGAGTGCCAGCAGGTTGGTCTGTTCGGCAATCGAGCGAATCACCCCGAGCACGCCGACAATCGACGACACGTCCTGCTGCAGGCTGTCGAGGGACACGCCGCTGCTGCGGATGTCGTCCACCAGCGCATGAATCTGCTTGATGCTGCCGGCCACCACACGCTTGGCGGTCTGGCCCTCTTCGTCGGTCTGCTGCGCGGCGACGGCGGCGTTCTGTGCGCTCTTGGCGACTTCCTGCGCGGCGGCGGACATTTCATTGATCGCCGTGGCGACCTGATCGGTTTCGTGACGCTGACGTTCCATGGCCTGATCGGAGCGCTGGGCCTGATCCGACACTTGCGTCACCAAGCCAGTCAGTTGCGACGTCATCTCGGTGATCTGCCGCACCAGGCCGTGGATCTTGTCGACGAAACGGTTGAACGAGCCGGCCAGTTCGCCGAGTTCGTCCTGGCTGGTGATGGTCAAGCGCCGGGTCAGGTCGCCCTCGCCCGCCGCGATGTCATCGAGGTTGGCTTTCATCAGGGTCAGCGGTCGCAGGATGGTGTTGGCCAGCAGCATCCCCGCCGCCGCGATCACCAGCAGCACCACCACCGCCACGCCGACGATGCTCAGCACCACGCCCTGCATGCGCTCCTGCACCTTGGCCTCGACCACCGCCACTTGCGCTTCGATGCCATCGAGGTTGACCGACGTACCGACCGCCATGTCCCACTTCGCCAGGTATTCGGTGTAACCGAGTTTCGGCACCAGCACTTGCGCGTTGCCCGGCAGCGGCGAGCTGTATTGCAGGTAGTGAGTGCCGTCCTTCGCGACTTTCACCAGGTCGCGGTTGACGTAGACGCCGTTCGGGTCGCGGTTGTCCTTGAAGCTTTTGCCCACGCCTTCGGGGTCGTTGGCCTTGAACAGGCGCACGGTCTCGGAGTCGTAGCCGAAGAAGTAGCCGTCCTTGCCGTACTTGATGCTCGAAAGCAGCTTGATCACCTGCGCCCGCACCTCGGCGTCACCGGGGACGGCGGCGTCGTAAAGCGGTTTGATGGTGGTCATGGCCACGGCGACGTAACTGGCCAGCGTGGCTTTGGCGTCACCGAGCAGGCGTTCGCGGGTCTGCTGGACTTCATTGCGCGCCTGTTCCTGGAGGATGAACAGCGTGGTCACGCTGATCACCAGCGCAAAGAGCAGCACCGGAAGGACGGCAAGGGACAGGACTTTAGCCTTGAGACTCAGGCGCATGGGGGCTCACTCTTTTGGTTTTATTGGCGTGGTTAAAGGCTTTAACGGCACGCGAAACCAAAAGTTGAGGTTTACCTCAGATCGTTCCCACGCTCTGCGGCTGATCGTTCCCATGCTCTGCGTGGGAATGCAGCCCGGGACGCTCCGCGTCCCAAAGCGTGACGCAGCGCGTCACAAGAGGCGTTCCCACGCAGAGCATGGGAACGATCACGTCAGAGGACCATCGCAGCCACCCAGCCAAACGCCAGCAGCGGCAGGTTGTAATGCAGGAAAGTCGGGACCACGGTGTCCCAGATGTGATGGTGCTGGCCGTCGATGTTCAGCCCGGAGGTCGGGCCGAGGGTCGAGTCTGACGCGGGCGAACCGGCATCGCCCAAGGCACCGGCCGTGCCGACGATGCAGACAATCGCCATCGGGCTGAAGCCCAGTTGCACGCACAGCGGCACAAAAATCGCCGCCAGAATCGGCACCGTGGAAAACGACGAGCCGATGCCCATGGTCACCAGAAGACCGACCAGCAGCATCAGCAACGCACCGATGCCCTTGCTGTGATTGATCCACGACGCCGACGACTCGACCAGCGTCTGCACCTCGCCGGTGGCCTTCATCACTTCGGCGAATCCGGACGCGGCGATCATGATGAAGCCGATCATCGCCATCATTTTCATGCCTTCGGTGAACAAGTCATCCGTCTCGCGCCATTTGACGATGCCCGACGCCGAAAAGATCAGGAAACCGGCCAGCGCCCCGATAATCATCGAATCCAGCAGCAACTGAATAATGAAGGCTGCGGCAATGGCGACACCGGCGATCAACAGGCTGCGCGGGTTGTACTGCACCGCCACCTGCTCGACCTGCTCGATTTTTCCCAGGTCGTATACGCGCTTCTTGCGGTAACTGATAAAGGCGATGCCCAGCCCCACCAGCATGCCCAGCGCCGGAATCCCCATGGCATGGGTGACGTTGATCCCGCTGATGTCCACGCCACTGCGGGCAACGTTGGCCAGCAGGATCTCGTTTAGGAAAATGTTGCCGAAGCCAACCGGCAGGAACATGTACGGCGTGATCAGGCCGAAGGTCATGACGCAGGCGATCAACCGGCGGTCCAGTTGCAGCTTGGTCAGTACATAGAGAAGCGGCGGCACCAGCAGCGGAATGAACGCGATGTGGATCGGCAGGATGTTCTGCGAAGCGATCGCCACCACCCACAGCAGGCCGATCAGCATCCATTTGACGCTGCCGCCACCGGTCGCATGCTGGCGGTCGACCATCGCCAGAGCCTTGTCGGCCAGCGCATGGGCCAGGCCGGACTTGGCAATCGCCACGGCGAAAGCGCCGAGCAACGCGTAGGACAACGCCACTGTCGCCCCGCCACCCAGGCCGCTGTTGAAGGCCTTGAGCGTGGCGTCGATGCCCAGACCACCGGTCAGGCCACCAACCAGCGCACCGACGATCAATGCGATCACCACATGCACACGGGACAGGCTGAGGATCAGCATGACGCCGACCGCAGCAATCACTGCATTCATTTCACTACCTCGAAAACACGACGGTAAAGCCATTCACCGCCAGACAGGATGAGTCCGGCCGACAAGCCACGAGGGTCGCCAGCGGATTTGCATAGAGGGTCTTATTAGAAGGGCGCGCACTGTGCCGCAGCGCGGGCGCAGTGTCAAAGCGACTGGTCGCAACACTGTGTAACTTTCCATGATCAATCCGCTGAACAGGGCATATCAGCCACAACATGCGTCAATTCGCCCTATTGCATTTACGCCATAAAGAAAGCTGAAACGCGGCCGTTACAGTGCAAAGTCTCAGATATTTATCGAATAAGGACGTTTCCATGTCACTCAGACAACTTTCCATCCAATGGAAAATCACCCTGCTCGCCGGGCTCTGCCTGGCCGGTATCGTGACCCTGTTGGTGGGTCTTTCGCTGTATCGCATGGAGCACAGTTCCGAACTGGTGAAAGCTTCGAGCATGGAAATGCTCACCGAGTCGGCCCAGGCCCGCATTGAATCCCAGGGCGAAGTCCAGGCAGCGGGCATTCGCCAGCAGTTCATGGACGCCTATCAATATGGCCACGGTTTCTCGCGTCAGGTGCTGTTCCTGCGCGAACAGGCCGAGAAGCGCTTCCTCGATGCCTTCGACCTGCGCGAAGACATGACTCGTCAGGTGAAATCGGCGCTGCAGGCCAATCCGGATCTGCTCGGCCTGTCGCTGGTGTTCGAAGCCAACGCGCTGGACGGCAAGGACGAACTGTTTGCCGGTCAGGCTGAACTGGGCAGCAACGACAAGGGCCGCTTCGCCCTGTACTGGTCGCAACCGACCCCAGGCAAGGTGACCTCAATGGCGCTGCCGGAAAGCGACATGACCGACACCAGCACCGGCCCCAGCGGCCAGGCCGCCAACGCCTGGTTCACCTGCCCGCGCACCACGCTCAAGCCGTGCGTGATCGAACCCTACTTCTATGTGATCGACGGGCAAAAGGTGCTGATGACCAGCATCGTGTTCCCGTTGATGGTCAACGGCAAAGTCATCGCCTCGCTGTCGGTCGACATCAACCTCAACAGCCTGCAAGCGATCAGCCAGAGCGCCAGCAAAAAGCTCTATGACGGCCAGACCGCCGTGAGCATCATCAGCCCCGCCGGCCTGCTCGCCGGTTACAGCCCGGACGCCAATAAACTCAGCCAGCGCCTGGATGCCGTGGACACCACCAGCGGCGCCGAGCTGCTGCGCCTGCTCGCTTCGAGCAACGCCGTCAGCAGCCTGCACAGCAACGCGCAACTGAAAGTGCTGTCGCCGTTCCAGCCGATTCCCGGCGGCCCGTCCTGGGGCGTGCTGCTCGATGTGCCGGAAAAGGTGCTGGTAAGCCGCGCCGAAGCGCTCAAGCAACAACTGGATGCCAGCAACACTTCGGGCACCCTCATCGAACTGAGCCTGGGCGTGCTCGCCGCGCTGATCGGCCTGCTGCTGGTGTGGCTGATGGCCCGCAGCGTGACCAAACCGATCCTCGGCGTGGCCCATATGCTGGAAGACATCGCCAGCGGCGAAGGCGACCTGACCCGCCGTCTGGCCTACGACAAGAAGGATGAACTCGGTCAACTGGCCGGCTGGTTCAACCGCTTCCTCGACAAGCTGCAACCGATCATCGCCGAGGTGAAACGCTCGGTGCAGGATGCGCGCAACACCGCCGATCAGTCTTCGGCCATCGCCACTCAGACCAGCGCCGGCATGGAGCAGCAATACCGTCAGGTCGATCAGGTGGCCACCGCGTCCCACGAAATGAGCGCCACCGCTCAGGACGTGGCCCGCAGCGCGGCACAAGCCGCCGAAGCGGCCAAGGATGCCGACCGCGCCACCCGTCAGGGCCTGACCGTGATCGACCGCACCACCGCCAGCATCGACACCCTCGCCGCCGACATGAGCGCGGCGATGGTGCAGGTCGAAGGCCTGGCCGCCAACAGCGAGAAGATCGGCACCGTGCTGGAAACCATCCGCGCCATCGCCGAACAGACCAACCTGCTGGCCCTCAACGCCGCCATTGAAGCGGCCCGTGCCGGTGAAGCCGGACGTGGTTTTGCGGTGGTCGCCGACGAAGTGCGCAACCTCGCCCGCCGCACTCAAGAGTCGGTGGAAGAAACCCGCCAGGTCATCGAGCAATTGCAGACCGGAACCCAGGACGTGGTCGGCTCGATGGGCAACAGCCATCGCCAGGCCCAGGGCAGTGTCGAACAGGTCGGCCAGGCCGTGACCGCGCTGCGCCAGATCGGCGATGCGGTGACGGTGATCAGCGACATGAACCTGCAGATCGCCAGCGCTGCCGAAGAGCAGAGCGCGGTGGCCGAGGAGATCAACAACAACGTGGCGACGATTCGTGATGTGACGGAGTCGCTCTCGGGACAGGCGAATGAATCGGCGCGGGTGAGTCAGTCGCTCAATAGCCTGGCGAATCAGCAGCAGAGTTTGATGGATCAGTTTCGGGTTTGACTCGGGATTGCTGAAGATCAAGAGCTTACCCCCTCATCGGAACGCCGCCCGCCCATCCCTCTCCCCCAAGGGGGCGAGGGGGAAAGGGAGCAGATCTCCGTTGCTATCGGAGCCTGAGTACACCTCGATATATCAAGTCGGTGAGACTCGAACATCCACCTCGGTCAGTCCCCTCTCCCTCCGGGAGAGGGTTAGGGTGAGGGGGGCTCTTGAAGGCTACCGCCGAGGCAACTGAATCTCCACCTTCAACCCACTCCACTCACTCTCCCCCAACACCAAAACCCCACCCCACGTCTCGACAATATCCCGCACAATCCCCAGCCCCAACCCATGCCCATGGGTCTGCTCATCCAGCCGCGTCCCACGGCTGAACACCTGAGCCCGCTGCGCTTCGGGAATCCCCGGCCCGTCATCCTCCACGCTCAGCACAAAACCTTCGGCCGTTTCGACCACGCTCAACCGCACCTCGGCATCCGCCCATTTGCAAGCGTTGTCCAGCAGGTTGCCAAGCAGTTCCAGCAGATCCTCACGATCCCACGGCAATTGCAGGCCCGGCGGTGCCACGTAACTCAACTCCAGATGCTCGCCATGGATCATGTTCAACGTCGACAGCAGCCCCGGTAGCTCGGCGTCGCAATCGAACAGCGCTCCCGGCAACGCATCGCCAGAGAGCCGCGCACGGTTGAGCTCGCGGTTCAGCCGTTGCTGAACCTGCTCCAGTTGTTCCTTGAGAATCTTGCGCAGTTCCGGATGCGCGTCGAGCCTTTCACTCGACGCCAGACTGAGCAGCACCGCCAACGGGGTTTTCAGCGCATGCCCGAGATTGCCCAGGGCATTGCGCGAACGCTTGAGGCTGTCTTCGGTGTGCGCCAGCAAATGGTTGATCTGCGCCACCAGCGGTTCCAGCTCCGCCGGTACTTGTTCATCGAGTTGTGAACGCTGGCCCTGCTGCAACTGGGCGATCTGTTCACGAGCCTTTTCCAGCGGACGCAACGCGCGGCGCACGGTCAGGCGTTGCAGCAACAGAATCAGCAGCAACCCGGCCAGCCCGAGGCCGAGACCGATCTGGCGCATGCGCTGGAAGCTCTCGCGCACCGGCGTGTAATCCTGGGCCACGCTGATGGAAATCGACTGGCCGAGCCGTCGATAGTCCGAACGCAGCACCAATAATTGCTGACCGTCCGGCCCCAGTTGCAGATTGCTGTGCAGACCGGAGCGTTCGAGCAACGGCAGATCCTGATCCCACAACGAGCGGGAGCGCCAATGGCTGTCAGCGAAATCGATGCGGAAGTAATGCCCGGAAAACGGTCGCTGATAGGCCGGCGACAAGTGACGCTCATCCAGCTGCAAACCCTGTGGCCCGCGAACCAGCGCCACCAACAGGCTCTCGCTGTCGTTACGCAAGCCGGCTTCGAGATAGCGCTGCAATCCCACCTCGAACAACCACAGACTGGTTTGCGCCAGCAGTACGCCGACGACCACCAGCACGCTGATCAACCCCAGACTCAAGCGGCGCTGGATCGATCTCACGAAGCCTGTCCGCCAAACAGATAACCCTGGCCGCGACGGGTTTCGATCACGCTCTTGCCGAGCTTGCGCCGCAGGTGATTGACGTGGACTTCCAGCACGTTGGAATCGCGCTCGGTTTCACCGTCATAGAGGTGTTCAGCGAGGTGGCTCTTGGAGAGGATCTGCTCCGGGTGCAGCATGAAGTAGCGCAACAGACGGAATTCGGCGGCGGTCAGTTGAATATCGGCACCGTCGCGCACGACACACTGACGGCCCTCGTCCAGGTGCAGACCGGCGGCCTTGAGCGTCGGCTGGTTGGCCTGGCCCTTGGAACGGCGCAGCAGCGACTGGATGCGCAAATACAGTTCTTCCGGGTGGAAAGGTTTGGTCAGGTAATCGTCGGCACCGGCCTTCAGGCCTTCGATGCGCTCGGCCCAGGAATCACGGGCGGTAAGGATCAGCACCGGAATCGTCAGACCGCCGGCGCGCCATTGCGCCAGCACCTCAAGCCCCGGCACGCCGGGCAGACCGAGGTCGAGGACGATCAGGTCGTAGGGCTCGCTGCTGCCCTGATAGACCGCATCGCGTCCGTCCGCCAGCCAGTCCACCGCGTAGCCTTGGCGTTGCAGGCCGGCGAGCAGTTCGTCAGCCAGCGGTACGTGGTCTTCCACCAGAAGCAAGCGCATCGGTCAATCTTCCTTGTCTTTCACGAGTTCGCCGGTATCGGCCTTAAGGTGCAGCTCGCGGGCCACACCTTCGACGGTCAGCAACTCGACTTCATAAATGTAGACGTCGTGTTTTTCTTCCAGCTCGACTTCCAGCAGTTTCGCGCCGGGATAACGGTCCATCGCCTGCTGCAGCACTTGCTCCAGCGGCAGGATCACGCCCTGCTTGCGCAGATTGAGGGCTTCGTCGGGCCCCAGGTCGCGGGCCATCGCCGTCGAGCAAAACATCACCAGCGCCAATGCCGTACGGCGGGTGGCGCGAACATTAACCTTCATTACGTATCCTGATGATCCTTGAGCACTTGCCCGCTCACCGCATCCAGTTCCAGATCCCATTCCAGCCCCTGCGGATCACGCAGTTCGATCTGGTAGATGTACTTGCCGTACTGTTCTTCCAGCTCGGTGTCGGTGATCGTCGAACCCGGGTGTTTGGCCAGCGCGGTGGCGTTGAGCTTCTCGAAGGAGACGATAGTACCAGCGTCGCGCAGGCGCAGGGCTTCATCCGGGCCGAGATCGCGGGCGCGAACGGTGCCGGCGGTGAGGCCGATGATGGAGGCAATGGTCAGGGCAGTCAGGGTTTTCATGGTGTCTCCGTATTTTTATGTGTCGCTACGGGCGGCACCTTAACGGTGCGAACTTAACTGAAACTGAATGGCCATCATGGGGTCTGCTCCTGCAGCCACGGCAACATGTGCTTATAATCTTTCGCTTGCTAACGATCGAGACCGGTATGACCGCCATTCACATCAAGTTCCCTTCCCTCACCCTCAAGGCCGGCCCCCGGGCCATGGCGCGCATTCGTGCCCAAGGCCTGAACGCCGCCGACGTCGGCACCCTGCCCGGTGCTGCCGGTGGGCCGAAGGCGCTGGGGATTCAGGGGCTGGATCTGGCGTTGTTCGGCGAGTGGCTGCCGGCGGCGCCGCGCGAGCGTTCGCTGATCGGTGCGTCGGTGGGTTCCTGGCGCTTCGCCAGCGCTTGTCTGCCGGACGCCGCCGAAGGCATCCGCCGCCTCGGTCATCTGTACACCGAGCAGAACTTCAACAAAGGCGTGACCATCGGCGACGTCAGCCGCAGTTCGCAGCGCATGCTCGATGACCTGCTCGACGGCCGCGACACCAGCCTTCTGACCAACGCCCATTACCGCTTGAACATCATGGTGGTCAAAAGCCACGGCGGGCTGGCGGACGACCATCGCGGCCGGCTCGGGCTGGCGCTGGGCTCGGTGATCGCCGACAACCTGCGGGGCCGGGCGCGGCTGTCGCGGCACTTCGAACGGCTGATCATCCACGACCCGCGCCTGGCGCCGCCGGTGCATGCGTTGAATGACTTCCCGTCACGTTTCGTCGCCCTCGATGCCGGCAACCTGCGTCAGGCGCTGCTGGCGTCCGGTTCGATCCCGATGGTCATGGAAGGCGTGCGCGACCTGCCGGGCGCCGGTGCCGGCACGTTCCGCGACGGCGGTCTGCTGGACTATCACCTCGACCTGCCCTACAGCGGCGACGGCATCGTGCTGTATCCGCACTTCACCGACCGGGTGATTCCGGGCTGGTTCGACAAGACCCTGCCGTGGCGCAAAGCTTCGGTCGAGCGTTTGCAGGACGTGCTGTTGCTGGCGCCATCGAAGGAATACCTGGCGCGCCTGCCCTACGGCAAACTCCCCGACCGTAACGACTTCAAACGCTTCATGGGCGATGCGCCGAGCCGGCAGAAATACTGGCGCGCGGCGATGGACGAAAGTCGCCGATTGGGTGATGAGTTCCTTGAACTGACTGCCAATGGTCGCCTCGCCGAGCGCTTGCTGACCCTTTAGTCAGCACAGCCGGGAACAAGCTGATAAACTCGCCGCCTGCCCGAATTCGCTGCGGCGAACGCCATCTGAACAGAGCTGAAATCACTGTGGAAATCTTCAAGGAATTTACGTTCGAATCCGCCCACCGCCTGCCCCACGTACCGGACGGCCACAAGTGCGGACGCCTGCACGGTCACTCGTTCAAAGTGGCGATTCACCTGAGCGGCGACCTCGATCCGCACACCGGCTGGATCCGTGATTTCTCCGAGATCAAAGCGATTTTCAAGCCGCTGTACGAGCGTCTGGACCACAACTACCTCAACGACATTCCGGGCCTCGAGAACCCGACCAGCGAAGTGCTGGCCAAATTCATCTGGAATGAATTGAAGCCCCTGCTGCCGGAACTCAGTGCGATCCGCATCCACGAGACCTGCACCAGCGGTTGCATCTATCGCGGCGAGTAATTCCCGCGACACAAAAAAACCACCGAGACCGGTGGTTTTTTTACGCCTATGCTTTTTGGCTCGAACCCGCCAAGAGGACAGGCCCATGAGGGACTGGCTGCTGGATCAGATCTTTGATTTCAACGGGCGACAGATTCGCCACGGGGTGCGGGGCGACGGCCCGCCGCTGGTGTTCGTGCACGGCACGCCCTTCTCTTCTTATGTGTGGCACCGCATCGCGCCGCACTTTTTCGCCACGCATCGGGTGCATTACTTCGATTTGCTGGGCTACGGGCAGTCCGAGCAACCGGACGCCGATGTATCCCTCGGTGTGCAGAACGAATTGCTCGTTCAGTTGCTCGATCACTGGAATCTGCAACGCCCGGACGTGGTCGCCCACGACTTCGGCGGCGCCACCGTGCTGCGCGCGCACCTGCTCAACGGCAAGGATTACCGCAGCCTGACCCTGATCGACCCGGTGGCGCTGACGCCCTGGGGCTCACCGTTCGTGCAGCACGTGCGTCAGCATGAAGCGGCGTTCAGCGGCCTGCCGGATTACATCCAGCGCGCCATCGTCCCGACCTATATCCGCGGGGCGATCCAGCGGGATATTCCCGATGATGAACTGGCGCCGTACGTGCAGCCGTGGCTGGGCGATCCGGGGCAAGCGGCGTTCTACCGGCAGATCGCGCAGATGGATCAGCGCTACACGCTGGAGGCGCAGCCGCTGTACCCGACGATCCGCTGCCCGGTGCAGATTCTCTGGGGCGAGGACGATCAGTGGATTCCCATCGAACGCGGACGCGAGTTGCACAAGATGATTCCAGAATCGCAATTTCATCCGATTCCGAATGCCGGGCATCTGGTGCAGGAAGATGCGCCTGAAGCCATAGTCGCCGCGCTGCTGCGGTTCCTCTGATCCAATCCCGTGACTCTGTGGGAACAGCTGCTCCCACATGGTTCGATGCGGCGCCCGATGCACTGCTTTCGCGCCGATCATCCGTGCCTCGTCTATAAATACTCGCAACATCGCGTTTGGCACGACCGCTGCAACCTCTTCGCGTCCTCCCCCTTCCAGCAAGGAACGCCCCCATGACGCAAAACGATCCCGGCAACGATTACCCCCTCAGTGAAGTACCGATGCACGCGCGCAAAGGCCTGGCCTCCACAGCGATGGTGCTGCTGGGGTTTACCTTCTTCACGGCGACCATGTTTGCCGGCGGCAAGCTCGGCGTGGCGTTCAACTTTGGCGAAATGCTCGCCGTCATCGTCATCGGCAATCTGCTGCTCGGTGTGTACGCCGCAGGCCTGGGTTACATCGCCTTCAAGAGCGGGCTGAATTCGGTGCTGATGGGGCGCTTCTGTTTTGGCGAAGTCGGCAGCAAGCTCAGCGACCTGATCCTCGGCTTCACCCAGATCGGCTGGTACGCCTGGGGCACCGCAACGGCGGCGGTGGTACTTGGCAAGTATTTCGATCTGAATGAAGCCACGGTGCTGGGGCTGATGGTGCTGTTCGGCCTAGTGTTCTGCGCCACGGCGTATGTCGGTTATCGAGGGCTGGAAATTCTGTCGTACATCGCGGTGCCGGCAATGATGTTGCTGCTGATGCTGTCGATGTGGGTTGCGACCGTGAAAGTCGGCGGCCTCGACGGTTTGCTCAGCGTCGTGCCCAGCGGTTCGCTGGACTGGTCGACCGCCATCACGCTGGTATTCGGTACCTTCGTCAGCGGCGCGACCCAGGCCACCAATTGGACGCGTTTTTCCCGTTCGGCACGGGTCGCGGTGCTGGCCAGTCTGATCGGTTTTTTCATCGGCAACGGCCTGATGGTGCTGATCGGTGCCTATGGTGCGATCGTCTATCAACAGCCCGACGTGGTCGAAGTGCTGCTGTTGCAGGGCTTCGCCATGGCGGCGATGGCGATGCTGTTGCTGAACATCTGGAGTACCCAGGACAACACCATCTACAACTTCGCCGTCGCCGGCTGCAACCTGCTGCGCACCGGTCGCCGCAAGACCGTGACCCTGGCCGGCGCCGTGATCGGCACCGCGCTCGCGTTGCTGGGCATGTACGACATGCTGGTGCCTTATCTGATCCTGCTCGGCACGGTGATCCCGCCGATTGGCGGCGTGATCATGGCGGACTTTTTCTTCCGCTGGCACGGGCGTTATCCGCGACTGGCCGACGCACGGTTACCGGCGTTCAACTGGCCGGGGCTTGCGGCCTACGCGGCCGGGACGGTCGCGGCGTTCGGCTCGCCGTGGGTCGCGCCGCTGGTCGGCATCGCCGTTGCCGCGTTAACGTATATCGCAGTGACCGGCCTGCTCGGCGCCCGCAACGCGACCGCCCCTCTACAAGATCTATAAAAGGATTCGCCCGATGCACATCATCAACGCCCGACTGCGCAACCAGGAAGGTCTGCACGAATTGCACCTCGAAGACGGCCTGATCCGCAGCATCGCGCGCCAGACCGAAGCGCCGACCCTGGGCCCCGACGACCTCGACGCCGGTGGCAATCTGGTGGTGCCGCCCTTCGTCGAGCCGCACATTCACCTCGACGCCACCCTGACCGCCGGCGAGCCGCGCTGGAACATGAGCGGCACGCTGTTCGAAGGCATCGAGTGCTGGGGCGAGCGCAAGGTCACCATCACCCAGGAAGACACCAAGACCCGGGCGAAGAAAACCATTCAGACCCTCGCCGCCCACGGCATTCAGCACGTGCGCACCCACGTCGACGTCACCGATCCGCAACTCACCGCGCTCAAGGCGATGCTCGAAGTGCGCGAGGAAAGCCGTCACCTGATCGACCTGCAGATCGTCGCGTTCCCTCAGGAAGGCATCGAGTCGTTCCGCAATGGCCGCGAGCTGATGGAAGAAGCGATCCGTATGGGCGCGGATGTGGTCGGCGGGATTCCGCATTTCGAGTACACCCGCGACCAAGGCGTCAGCTCGGTGAAGTTCCTGATGGATCTGGCCGAGCGCACCGGCTGCCTGGTGGACGTGCACTGCGACGAAACCGACGACCCGCATTCGCGCTTCCTCGAAGTGCTGGCCGAAGAGGCCCGCAGCCGCGACATGGGCGCTCTCGTGACCGCCAGCCACACCACCGCGATGGGCTCCTACGACAACGCCTACTGCGCCAAACTGTTCCGCCTGCTCGGCCATTCGGGGATCAGTTTTGTCTCCTGCCCGACCGAAAGCATTCACCTGCAAGGTCGCTTCGACAACTTCCCGAAACGCCGCGGCGTGACCCGCGTCAACGAACTGCTCGAAGCCGGCATGAACGTCTGCTTTGGTCAGGATTCGATCGTCGATCCGTGGTATCCGCTGGGCAACGGCAACATCCTGCGGGTACTCGAAGCCGGCCTGCACATCTGCCACATGCTCGGCTACCGCAACCTGCAGAGCGCGCTGGATCTGGTCACCGACAACAGCGCCAAGGCCATGCACCTTGGCGAACGCTACGGTCTGGAACAGGGCCGCCCGGCCAACCTGCTGATCCTGTCGGCGGACAGCGACTACGAAGTGATCCGCAGCCAGGGCCTGCCGCTGTACTCGATCCGCAATGGCGAGGTGCTGATGAAGCGGCAGATGCCGGTGGTGGAGTTCGTGGAGGGTTGAGTGGCGGTTATTGCTCGCGCCGGTTTTATCGCGAATCGAAAGAGCCAGCCTGTCAGATCTGACAGGCGACAACCGCCTCGAACCGGCTCACAGTAAAGCCCAAGGGATCCATCGTTCCCGGGGGGACGATCATGAAAGGGACTTCACTTTTCTGTCGTGTGCGCCGTGCCGAACAGGCGCACTCGCAGTAGTTCTCCGTCGCGCTCCTCCAGCAGGATCGGCGCGGTTCCGCCGGGCATCACCACCTGCACCTCTCCCGCTGACACCCAGCCCACCCGCCACGCCGCACTCGCCACCGCACTGGCGCTGGTGCCGGATGAGGCGGTCGGGCCTTCGCCCCGTTCGAATACCCTCGCCACGATGAGTTGATCGCCGGCGCGCGTCGCCCATTGCAGGTTGACCCCCGCCGGACAGGGCTGGCCGGCGCCGGTGGGCATGGCGTAGGCGATGGCGCTCAGACTGTCCGCCAGCGGCGATTCAAGCATCTGCGCGTTGCTTGGCAATGCCGCTTCATCCTGCACCAGCGTCACGCAATGTGGATTGCCGATGCGCACGAACTGACTGTGCGTCCAGGCGGGATCGAGCTGCGCCAACGGTCTGACACGGCTGGTTTCCACACCGTTGAACGGCACCGGTTCAACGCCGAGCGCACTGACGGCTGCCGGGCCGAATCCGGGTTGCCCGAGATCCAGCCAGAAGCCCTGCACGCCCGCGACCTCAGCCGGTTTGACCGAGATCGGCACGGGCGACTGCGCATCCTGTTTGTCGTGATGCACCTGCAACGATGCGCCCTGCTCTGGCATCAGCCCCTGCTCAAGCAGCGCCTGAGAAAAAATCGTCAGACCGTTGCCGCTGCGCTCGGCCAGCGTGCCGTCGGTGTTGACGATCAGCAGATCAAAGGGTGCCGAGGACTGAAACGGGCCGATCAGCAAGCCATCGCTGCGATGATGTTTGGCACCGGCGGGCCGGATTGAATCAGGCCATTGGCAGAATGTCGCGATGGCCTGCTCGCTCCAGATAGCTCTGGATGACGCCGCCTCTTGTGCGTTGGCCGGCAGGTCGATGCCCGCCTCACGTACCTGTAGGGGTGAAACCACGCCGTAGATATTGCCGCGCGCGTCGTAGAACGTTGCCATCTCGTTTCCTGCGTTCAGGTTGCTGTCAGCGCTCCACTCTATCGCCTGACGGGATCCACAATCACGTGGAAATATCAGCAAAAGTGATATCACTTTGCCAAGAAACATCTCGTAGCAACTTCGAACAGGCCTTATGAACCGCGGCTTTCAGGGCATGTGCGCAACTTTTTGCGCAACTTTAAGCCTTTATGATCCGACTCGGTTCTGGATCAGGCTTTCGCCGAGGTTAGAACTTTCAGGAGATTCAGTTTCACCTCAAGGAGCGTCAAATGTTCAGTCCAGCCAACGAAACGCACTTCAGCCTGACCGTTGAGGACTACGTTTGCGACCTGCAAGTGCTGTCGTTCACCGGCACCGAAGGCATCAGCCAGCCGTTTCGTTTCGACCTGGAACTGGTCAGCGAAAACCCGGATCTGGACCTGGAAAAACTCCTGCACAAACAGGCGTTCCTCGCCCTCGATCCGCAGGGCTCGGGCATCCACGGCCAGATCTACCGCGTCGCCCAGGGCGATGCCGGCAAGCGCCTGACCCGCTACAAAGTCTCGCTGGTGCCGCAGCTGCAATACCTGCATCACCGCACCAACCAGCGCATCTACCAGCAGATGTCGGCGCCGAAAATCATCGCGCTGATCCTCGACGAGCACGGCATCAAGGGCAACGCCTACAGCTTCCAGCTCAGCCAGCCGTGCCCGGATCGCGACTACTGCGTGCAGTACGACGAAACCGACCTGCACTTCGTCCAGCGCCTGTGCGAAGAAGAAGGCATTCACTACCACTTCCAGCACAGCAAGAAAGGCCACCTGCTGGTGTTCGGCGATGACCAGACCGTATTCCCGAACCTCGGCCAACCGACCGCGTACGTGCAGGGCAGCGGCATGGTCGCCGAAGAGCCGGTGATCAAAGGCTTCAAGCTGCGCCTGGAAACCCGCACCAGCCGCACCACCCGCCGCGACTACGATTTCGAGAAACCGCGCCTGCAAATGGAGGCGGCGTACAAACCGGACGGCGCTCTCGATAGCAAAAACGCTGAACCGGATCTGGAAGACTACGACTACCCCGGCCGCTTCATCGACCGCGCGCGCGGCAAGTTCCTCAGCCAGCGCGCCCTCGAACGCCACCGTGCCGACTACCGCCAGGCCGAAGGTCGCGGCGACCAGACCAGACTCGTCAGCGGCCACTTCATGGAAATGTCGGACCACCCGCGCAGCGAGTGGAACGACCTGTGGCTGCTCACCGAAATCTTCCACGAAGGCAAACAGCCGCAAGTCCTCGAAGAGTCGGTGACCAGCGACACCACCGACAACAAGGACGACTTCCACCAGGGCTATCGCAACACCTTCCTCGCCACCCCGTGGGACGTGTTCTACCGCCCCGCGCTGGAGCACCCGAAACCCCGCGTGCTCGGCAGCCAGACCGCCATGGTCACCGGCCCCAAAGGCGAAGAAATCCACTGCGACCAATACGGCCGCATCAAGGTGCAATTCCACTGGGACCGCGAAGGCCTGGCCGACGACAAGACCAGCTGCTGGCTGCGCGTCTCCAGCTCCTGGGCCGGCGACCGCTATGGCGCCATCTCCATCCCGCGCATCGGCATGGAAGTCCTCGTCACCTTCCTCGAAGGCGACCCCGACCAGCCACTGGTCACCGGCTGCCTGTACCACAAGGAAAACCCGGTGCCGTACGCCCTCCCGGCGAACAAAACCCGCAGCGTCTTCAAAACCCTCAGCTCCCCGGGCGGCGGTGGCTACAACGAACTGCGCATCGAAGACAAAAAAGGCGCCGAACAAAT